>JAAYBG010000067.1 GCA_012718985.1 Acholeplasmataceae bacterium | reverse complement strand
ATATTATAGCATCTATTCATTTTTTTTGAAATACAATTTAAATATGATTAATTCATATTTAAGATATTTTTTATTTTAAAATATTTCTGTTTCTTCATCAAATATTTATTAAATTTGTACATCCAATAAAAAAATCCGAATGAAAATACTCCATTCGAATTTAGTTAATTATAATTTCAAAATCAGTTTATTTTATTCGCTATTTTTTTGCTTTGATGGTTTCTTAAGTAGAAAATAACTAAACAACACGAAAAAGATTATCATTACCACCCAACAACCCCATAGATAGTACCATTTAGGCTGATATATCAGTGCTGTAATCGCTAATAGTGGTGCACCAAATAAAACAGCTGTTGAAGAACCAGTAACTAAATCATCTGCTGCTGGTGTTTTAAAATCAGGGTCAATTTCTCGTAATAAAGCAATACCATTCGAAGCTGTTCCAGCTAAGTTTCCAAATAAAGCTGCAAACGCTTGATGTTCGTACTCTGGATACACTCTTTTAATCGTATAACGCAAGTAACTATAAGTTACAATACCACCGATGGTCGTGATGACTAACAATCCAATCCATAAGCCCGTATTGACTAGCATTTCAATATTTATTGACATAATACTAGCAACAATCATATAGTCAAATACCACACCAGTAATTCGGTTTAACATATACTCATTAGTATATTTACGTTTTATCAGTTTAATTTTTCTTAACCAATTCATAATCTGTTTAATAAGGATGGCGAATAACATACCAAAAATAAAGTTAAAGCCCCAAACTAATCCAGTAACTGCATCAATATTGATTAATTTCGTTATTCCTCTCATAAATAAATAACTTAAACCATAGGTGATACTGATCAAAATAATTTGAATACTCATCTTATCAATTGCTTCGCTAACAGGAATTTCTTCTTTTGTTTCGACTTCTTCAGTTGAAACTGCTTGAGCAACTTCTTCATTAGCACGTTGGATTTTACCTTCTTTCGCTCTTTTATTGATATAAAAAATTCCCGCAACACAAGCCCAAAGAATACCGAAAGTTGCAATTGATAATCCAAATGTCTTTCCCCCAACAAAACCATTTTCTTCAAATAAGGCACCGATATTGGCTGCTTGTCCAGGTCCTTGACCATAGCCCATTGGTAAAAGTAGTCCTGCATAAGGAGCTATCTCAACAAACAAATAAGACAAGATTATCGTAATCGCTACACCGACAATCCCTTGTAATAGATAAGTATTTACGATAACTAAACCCGTTTTAAAAGGTTTCCCATTAACTTTTTTGGTATCTTCTTTTTTCACACTCTTCAATCCCATAGCAATGAAACCAAGGGCTATCGCATGATAAGTAACTGCTTCCAAAAAATCATTGGTTAAGATTAGTTGGCCATCAATTTGAATATCTAATCCAAAAATCAAATACTTGACACCTAATCCAATAAATCCAGCGATAATAGCAGTAGGAAATAATAAATTCCTGAATAATTTGACTTTTCGTCTGACAATATTGGCAATCAATAACATTAACGATACAATTCCAAATTGGACAATTAATTGCCAATAAAGATAATTAGTATTTTGAAAAACTGCAAGAACCATGAATACCTCCAATAGTAATTAAAAAATCTACTATATTATAGCACGCAGCTAAAAAAAAGTAAACAATTACTAAATTAAGAAATGTAAATATTAATCAAGATAAAAAATTGTTTTTATCTAAAAAAACATGAAATGAAGATCACAATTACTAGCAAAGTTAACATAACCACTTGTTCTTTTATGTCCCTCTTCAGTTCAAGTAATAATTATAATTTGCTTTTTTTCATCAAAGTTATTGACATTTGTCAGAAACAGTGTATAATTATAATTGACATATGTCATAAATAAGTAGATATTGATTATACCAAGGAAAGGGGTGAAATTATGCCAAGACCAAAAAAATGGCGGCAAGTTTGTTGCCTACCTACCATTAACCGCTTTGGACCACTCAGTGGCGAATTAACTGATGAGCGCGTTATTATGTCCGTTGACGAATATGAGACAATCAGACTCATTGATTTCGAGGGAATGAAACAAGAAGATTGCTCACAAAAAATGAATATTGCGCGAACAACAGTTCAAGGAATATATGATTCCGCACGAAAAAAGATTGCTGATTCACTTATAAACGGAAAAATTCTGTTAATAGAAGGCGGAGAATATCGGCTTTGCGATGGGCGGGGAGGGTATTGCGGGAAAAGGGGTTGCCGAAGATATCCATTCAGGCAAAATACAAGCGAAGAAAACAAATAAGGAAATATTTTATATTTCTCAGAATGGAAACACAAAATATGATAAAAAATATATAGAAAGAAGGAGTTTTAAATATGAGAATTGCATTACCAGTAAATAGTAAAGACATAAAATCGGAGCTATGCCCTTCCTTTGGAAGAGCACCATACTTTTTAATATATGATACTACTGATAAGTCTATGGTATTTTTAGATAATCCTGCTACACGAAGCACTGGAGGAGCCGGAATTAGAGCCGCTCAAATGCTTATTGACCAATCGGTAAAGGTAATTATTGCCCCTAGATACGGTGAAAATGCCGCCAGAGTTTTAATTGATGGAGGCATAAGGGTTTATAAAAATATTGCTGGAACAGCAGAAGAAAACATTGGAGCTTATGAAAACAATCAGTTAAATGTTTTAGCTGATATACATCCTGGATTTCATCATCATGGGAATAAATAAAAAAATAGTTGTTTTAAGCGGAAAGGGGGGAACAGGGAAAACGCTGATAAGCGTAAACCTTGCCGCTGCCGATGGCAATTCTTATTACGTGGATTGCGATGTTGAGGAACCAAATGGTCACCTTTATTTTAAACCGCAAATTCTTGAAGAAAAGACTGTTTCAGTTTTAATTCCCGAGGTTAATAATGATCTCTGTACCGGTTGCAAGGAATGTGTGGATTTTTGCAAATTCAACGCTCTAGCTTTTGGAAAAAAAGTGATCCTTTTTAAAGAAATCTGCCATTCTTGTGGTGGTTGTGCTCTCGTTTGCCCGGTTAATGCCATTACTGAAATAGAAAAAACAATAGGTCTGATAAATATCGGCATCTCTGAAAATGTTAGAACAGTCGGCGGAATAATGAATACTGGGGAAGCTTCAGGGATCCCAATTATCAAAAACATCCTCGAATATATCAAAGATAAATCGGGATATATCTTTATCGACTGTCCACCAGGAAGTGCATGTATCGTTATGGAAACCATAAAAGATGCAGATTACTGCATCTTAGTGGCAGAACCCACTATATTCGGTGCCCATAATCTGGAAATGGTTCATCAGCTAGTAGAGCTTTGCAATAAGCCATATGGTGTTGTTCTTAATAAATGCACCGATGGACCAAATCCTTCAGAAGATTTCTGCAAAGAAAAAAATATCGAAATTATTGGACGAATCCCTTTTGATTCTGAACTTGGAGAACTAAATTCCAATGGAAAAATTGCTGTAAGAGAAAATTATAAAAATAATGAACTCTTCTATTCCCTTCTTAATAAAGTTAAGGAGGTAAGCAGATGAAACAATTATTAATCTTAAGTGGTAAAGGCGGAACCGGAAAAACAACCATAGCAGGAGCGTTTATAAAACTATACAATGCCAGGGCTTATGCTGACTGCGATGTAGATGCACCAAATTTGCATCTGATCAGTAAACATAAAAATTTACCAAAAAAGAAAGATTATTATGGTTTACCAAAAGCTAATATAGACCTGGATTTGTGTATCGAATGCGGATTATGCCAAGCAAATTGTAGATTTGGAGCAATCGACTATCAAGATGGTTATTTCGTGGATACAAATGCTTGTGAAGGCTGTGGCGTATGCGAATTCATTTGTCCTGCTTCTGCTGTTTCCCTAAAGGAAACTGTAGCGGGAGAACTTTTCCTTTATAAGGACGATTCGGTTTTTTCAACCGCAAAATTGAAAATGGGAAGTGGAACATCGGGAAAATTAGTTGCTGAAGTAAAAAAACAATTGCTGGAAAATACAAAAAAAGTTGAAATAGCTATCATAGATGGTTCCCCAGGAATAGGATGTCCAGTTATAGCATCCCTTTCCGGTGCAGATATAGCGCTTATCGTCGCAGAACCATCGGTTTCAGGGATAAGTGATATGGAAAGAATCATAAAAACAGCTCACCATTTTGAAACAAAAATAGCTGTTTGCGTCAATAAATATGACATAAATCTTTCAAATACTGAAAAAATAGAAGCTTTCTGTGCTGACAATAATGTCGCTTATTTAGGAAGAATCCCTTATGACAGTTTAGCTGTTATGGCAATTAACAGCGGTAAAAGCATTGTTGAAATAGATTGCCCTAGCGGAAATGCAGTTAAAGCAGTTTATGCTCGCGTTATTGAACTAATACAAAAGGAAGATAATTTATGAAAATAGTCAGTTTAATTGATAATGTAGCGAATAATAAAAATTTAACTGGTGAGCATGGATTAAGTCTTTATATTGAAACAAAAAATCATAAACTATTGTTCGACCTAGGGGCAAGTTCTTTATTTCTTGAAAATGCCATAGCATTAGGTATTAATTTGCAGGCTGTTGATACAGTAATCCTATCTCACGGTCATTATGACCACGGTGGTGGTTTAAAAACATTCTTACAGATAAATGATAAAGCGCTAATTTATATAAAAAAGGAAGCTTTTGGAGACTATTTTTCTAAACGAGAATCTGGAATGGAATATATAGGCTTAGATAAAGATTTATCTAAAAATCAAAGAATTATACTATTAGATAAAGATATGATTTTAGATGAAGAATTATCCATATTTTCTTCCGTTGAGATTATTGAACAACGATTTTCTCTTAATAAAAAATTAAAGATAAAAATTGAAGAAAAATACATTGAAGATGATTTTCAACACGAACAAAATTTAATTATTAAAGCCGATAATATGAAAGTTCTCATTGCAGGTTGTGCCCATAATGGCATAACAAATATAATCCGCAAATTTATTGCTCTTGAAGGAACAGCTCCTGATTATGTCGTTAGCGGTTTTCACTTGTCTAATCCTAGTAGCGAAAAAAGCGAAGATGAACAAGTGATTTACGAATTGGGGAATATGCTTAGCAAGCGGAATACAAAATATTATACTTGCCATTGCACTGGTATTACCCCTTATAAGAAGCTAAAAGAAATTTTAAACAATCATATAAACTATTTCGCTACAGGTGATGTACTAAATTTATAAAAATGAGTTTATGATAAACTCATTTAAGACTAAGTAAAGATAAAGATAATCTTATATCAAAACGTCTCTATGTACACTTAGTAAACATAGAGCGTAATCAATAAAAAAATATATCATAAAATGGAGGAAAGAAAAATGAAAATAGCAGTAGCAAGTGAAGGGAATAGGATTACAGAACATTTTGGGCATTGCGAAAACTTTATTATTTTCGATATAGAAAATAATAAAATATCAGAAAGCAAATCCATCCCAAATCCAGGACATAAACCTGGGTTCTTACCCAATTTCTTAAATAAACAAGGAGTAAATGTAATTATATCTGGTGGTATGGGCGGTGGTGCAATTGATATTTTTAATGAACTAAACATTGAAGTAATAACCGGAGCTTCTGGTGATGCAAAAACTGCCGTTGAAATGTATCTTGCTGGTAAATTACAATCTACAGGCTCTGTATGTCATAAACATCAGCATAAAAACAAATGTGGAAATAATTAAAATAACAGTAAAACAAAAAATTAATGATGGAAGCGTGATTATACGTTTCCTTTTTATATGGAAAAAGGACTAATAACTATTGTATCAATTCTATCTATTCAAAATGTCGAAGGACTACTTATTTAATCCAATACACCTTTTACTAGTTTTTACGTATCTACGTTTAGCGACATGTGACACCTATTGAAAAAGCACCTATCATTGTTGATAGATGCTGATAATTATTCTTTTACTTCCCAGTATCCTGCCTTTGTTGAACCATGGTGTTCAATAATACCTTTTTTCTTTAATTGATTTAAATGATATTGCACACCATCTTCGCTTATATTCAAAACACTAGCCAATTCTCTTCTATTTAATCTATTATTTGCTTTTAATAAAGAAATAATCTTTTCTTTGGTAGTTTATTTGGTAGTATTCACATTTTCTTTGGTAGTGACCTCAATTTCTTAGGTAGTACTAAACAGTTATTCTAATCGCTTGATTTTTATTCCATTTAGAGTGATAGATATACACATCTTGAAGATTTTTATGACTCAAAAACAAGCCCTTAATGAAAAAATACAGAATATCATCTATTCTTCTTGATGATTTATTAAAAAATAATGTCATAAAGATAATATATAGCAAACTGATTCTTTCTTTTTAGAGAAAAACCGCTATTTTTTCTTGTTTGTCGATTTTAGGATAACCCAATAATACTCATTCCATGCGTAGAATTCAGCTTGAAATTGAGGCAATGCTACGCCTGAACTGGTTTTGTATTTTGTATTTTAAAAAATCCGACTACACTTCTATGTATTTATTAAAATCAAGTTTTGACCATAGACCAGTATAATTTGAGTTACAACAAAAAGGTTCAATTCTACCCATAGCTTATTTTATAAATCTCATATGTTACTAAACAGGGAAATTGCCAATTTGTTATTTAAAATATGAAAAATGATTATTGCTTTAATATATCCTCACAGTATTTCTTTAACTTAGGAATACTCTCATTAGCTGTGTTCCATATTATTTCAATATCAATCGTATCATAACGATGTACTATTCTATTACGCATTCCTTTAATTTGTTTCCAAGGTATTTTATTGTATTCATTTGTAACTTCATCGGTTAATCCATTAGCCAGTTCACCAATTTGAAACAAATTAAAACATACGACTTCTTCAATATCTTTATCAGATTCAAAATCTTTTTGATTAATATTAGTAACTTTATCCATTACTCTATCACATCTTTTTACAATTTGAATTAATATATCTTTATCCCTAATGCTTAACATAATTTAATCCTATCCTTCATTATTTGTGATTTAAAAGATTCATCAATGGAACTTGTGTTAAAAATGATATCTATTTTTTTATTTAAGGCTTTTTCTAATTCTTCTTCAAGCAAACCCTGATCAATTAAGGTTCTAATATTACCCCTATTACAATATATATCAATATCGCTTGTGTTGGTTGCTTCTCCTCTTGCATAAGATCCAAACAGATAAATATCCGTTATCCCATATTTTGTAAATATCGGTTTCATAAGGTTTTTGAGTTCTTTGATTGTGAATATAGATTTATTGATATCATTATCTATTAAGGAATAAATATAACTATTTCTATTTTCTAAAGTATCTAAATGTTGAATGATCTCAGCATCGCTTTTTTTGATCCTGAATTGATACATTTTATAATTATTTTTATTATATTTTGAAATGTATTCATTTTGTTTGAATTTCATGTTAATACATCCTTTCAAACATATGATATCATATGTTATGCTTATTGTCAATCTATATTCTTCTAAAAATATAATGGCTACTTCAAATCCAACTTTTTCATACATACGTACCGCATAATTTATCTTTACTCTTTCAACACAGTAAGTATCCGTTTCATAAGTGCAGTTCCAATTCTCAAATTCCTATACATTTTTATATCATTGTGATACTTCCTTTTTATGTGAAAAGCACTTAATAAAACTCCTTTTTTATGGATATATAAAAGCAGAGATTTTTATAAACTATGATATATGCATCCATTCGTATTTCTACGAAACAACAAAGAATTGACAGACGATATGAGAAAATTAGAAGGCTTGATATTAATGGTAAACATACCTATATATTTTATCAAAACTTGTAATTCAATATGGCGGAGGAAAGGGGATTTGAACCCCTGCACCACTATGAATGATCTGCTTGTTTTCGAGGCAAGTCTCTTCAGCCGCTTGAGTATTCCTCCACTAGACTATAGTCAGCTTACATAAGTAATCCTATTTTTTTAATAAAAATTACTCCATTATTGATAAACCTAAAGTTTAATATTGAAAATATCTATCGCATTTTTAAACATTAACCGTTCGTATTCTTCTTTTGTCAATTCTTTCGGAGCTTGAACAAAGTATTCTTGATAAATCTCCTTTTTTAAAGTGTTGATTCCATCTATTGGATTATCCGTACCAAAGACCAATAAATGAGAACCATAAGTCTTGATAATTTCTTTTGTTACTTTTAAAGAAACCCAGGTAGTATCACCAAAGATATTGGGTAATCTATGCGAAAAAACTTCTTTTGCCTCTTTGTAATCAGTATTCAAACCAAGATGCACCATCACAAATTTCGTATTAGGAAAATCTTTAGCTACTTCTAATACTCTCAATGGAGAACAATCAAAACCTGCTGCTGTATGAGTAACAACAGGAAGATTATACTTTTCAGCAAGCTTCACAAACTCTCTTACTTCTGGAGAATTAAAACTAATCTTTGAGTGATAAGGATGAAATTTCATTGCATAAATACAATCCCTATTTTCTTTAATCAGATTTTCTAGTCGTTGATTCGGTTTTTCTTGTAATGGTTTTACCCATATAGCCACTCCAATTTTTTCTTTGTGTTTACGGGCAAAATTAATCACTTTACGATTAGCATTGATTTGTGATATTTGCTTATCTTTTGGTAAAAGATATTGATTATGATCTACTTCAACCGCCTCAGCGTTGGATACAATTGAAAAATCGATGTGGTTTGCCTTCATTGAATCGATAACCATTTTCTCGTTCATTACAAAATTAAGCGATTTTCCAATATGAACATGTGTATCAATAATCATAAAATTATTTCCCTCCTTTATTGTAATAAATGATAACAATAACAACAAATTGAAATATAGGATAATATCCTGTTAATCTATTTATCGATATACTTCTCTAAGAATAGGAAAAGATATCGTAATTTTCTTACAAAAGAGCCTTTATTGTTTATACTTTAAAATATAAAGATGGTCAAAAACTACCCCTTCATAATAAAGAATAAAACAACTGAAAAAATCAGTTTTTTTATTTTTCGATTCCTGCTCGTAACATCGCCAGATAGTTCTCATCAGGAACATAATCAGGAATACTATTTCCACTTCCTAAGGCATAGCCTCCTTGTTTTGTCAGTGCTAGCATTTTCTTGCTTCTTTGATATACTTCCTCACTATTTTTATAGGTCAGAAAATTCATATCCAAACCACCAAGGATAGCAATTCTATCTTTTAAATCTTGATATGCTTTTTCTACAGGATAAATATTATCTTCAAAAGAGTGTTTTCCATCAAATTGTATCATATCAACCATATCATCAATAATATCATGATAATAACCACAGGAATGCACAATAGCTAATCTTCCTTTGTCATGAGCTGATTTTACGATTTTTTGATACCAAGGAAACACGTATTTTCGTAGGACATGAGGTGGTAACATCGTTTGTGAATTGAATCCCCAATCATCATTGCAAAGAATTGCTCCTACTTCATCGTATTCTAAGCATTTTTCAAAATACTCCATCGTAATTGAACCTATTTTTTCAAAAATATCAGCAAATAAATCCTCATCATCATAGAGCATATAGCATAAATTTTCATATCCAACAATCCCGATGGCGTTTTCTAAAATACCATCATAGCTATAAGGGATAAATTTCATATTTCCTTCTAAGAATTTACCGGCTTTTGCTATCAATGAAAAATCACAATTGCTAACATCTGGCCATTGATAGCGAAGAAAACTATCGCGATCGATGATTGTTGAACCAGCGTTTAATGATTTTGTTTGTACATTTTCGTGTTCATCGAGTTTGCGAGGAAATTCTGCCCCTTTGATTAGGATAGGGCAATGGTCATAACCAGCATTTGTAAAAGCCTTGATGCGAGTAATATTCCGATTTAAGTCGGTCGAAACATCATACGTTTTTCCAACCAATAGTTTTTCTTTTTCTTCACCAAGGATAAATTCAAACATCACAGGACGATCGGTTGGTTCACGTTTTAAAACCTTCACTAAATAATTAAAATCGGGAATTCTCTTTGTCATTCTCATAGTTTTTTCCTTATTTCAATAAGATTTCTTTGGCTAGTTCTGCTGCTGATGCAGCGTCCATTGCATATCCATCTGCTCCTATTTCTTCCGCAAAGGCTTGAGTTACTGGTGCTCCACCGACTAATACTTTTACCTGTTCTCGTAGACCTGCTTTTATTAAGGCTTCGATTACTTCTTTTTGTTCCATCATAGTAGTCGCTAACAACGCCGATAAACACACTAAATCTGGTTGATACTCTTCGACTTTTTCAATAATAGTACTCGTCTTCACATCAACACCCAAATCAAGACATTCAATTCCCTGACCCTCAAACATCATCTTTACCAGATTCTTACCTATATCATGTAAGTCTCCAGCAACTGTGCATATAATGGCCTTTCCAATTGGTTTTACCCCACTATTGATTAATACCGGGCGAAGAACTTCTAATCCAGCATTCATTGCTCGAGCAGCGATTAATACTTCCGGAACAAACACTTCATTTTTTTTGAATTTGATGCCGATGATTTGCATTCCTGCAAGCATTCCTTCATTTAAAATGTCTTGCGGGGAAACCTGTTCTTCTAATGCCTGTTGTACTAAAGCCCTTACTTCCTTAGCCCTTCCTTGTTGTAAATACTCAGATATTTCTGTTAGGTTCATCAGTTCTTCCTTTCTAAAAAGTAAAATGCATATATTTGATAAAGTATTGACTAAATTTTAGTTCTTTATTTAAATCTACTACCGTGACTGCTGCTGCGATTTTGTTACATGTTTCCATCAGAGATTGGTCATTGGCAACCATTATACTTCCAAGACCACTGCTATTTCCAATAACAATAATCTTATCTTTTAGTTCTTTGGGAAGTAATCCTGCTGTTACAGCAGATTTCTTGTTCATATGAAAGCCAAAACTACCGGCAAGGTATACACGTTTTAAGGAAGATAAAGTAATCCCTGCTTTTTCTAATAAAACCATGATTCCTGCAACAACCGCGCTTTTCGCAAGTTGAAATTCGCGGATATCTTTTTGGGTAAGATAGACTCTGTCTGTCAGATAAAATTTACCATCGGTAATTCGACTCGCTAATTTGCTTTTTTGATTTGCTCGTAACAAGCCCGTTTCATCAATTAGGTGCTCGTTTCGCAAAATAGCAATGATATCGATCAAGCCACTCCCACAAAGCCCCTCTGGTTCACCTGAAACAGTTTCAATGGTAAGCGATTCTTCATAGTTAACCGCAGAAATCGCACCATCAACACCTCCCATACCCATTTCAATATTTGCCCCTTCAAAAGCAGGTCCCATTGCTGTTGAAGTTCCATATAACTTTCCCTTCGCCTTTACAATCATTTCTCCATTCGTACCGAGATCGAGTAACAACACATTCTCTTTTTCTTGAAGAATATCAATAACTAAACATCCGGCTACAATATCAGCACCAATAAAACTACTGATTGATGGAAGCAATCTTACTTTCTCAGCCTTTATGCCAAGCAAATCTCCAGAAAATTCTTTACTTAAAAGAAAATTAGCTGTATAGGGACTTCTACCGATAAGGGTAGGATCTTCATTCATCAGTATATGTAACATAACCGTATTTCCACTGATAATCAGGGATTGTGGTTTTTGCTTCGGCAGTAATCCGATAATGATTTCATTAATCGCTTGAACAATCAACTGATGAAGGGCTGACAATTTTCCCAAAGAACAATGTTTAATCCTGGAGATAATATCTGCTCCATAGGACATCTGCGGATTATGAAGGGAATAGGTAGCAATGACTCGTTGATGGTCTGGGTTAATTAAATATCCAGCCAGGGTTGTGGTACCAAGGTCAATGGCAATGTGATTATGAGGCGTTAATGTATCAATAATGAGACTTTTACTTGCTTTTGCTCTCTTCTTTAACTCAACAATAACATCTTCTCTTACTATTGTCTGACAGGATAATTCGCTCTTGCCATTAACAGTAACAGCACACTTCTTGCATTGACCATTTCCCCCACAATTGGCATTAATCAGATAGCCATGTTCTCGCAGGACTGTAAGAAGATTACTATTTTCAGAAACATATAATGTTTTTTCCTTTTCTTGATTTCTGATGATTACTTTTTTCATCTATTTATCCTCGTGATATAAAATCGCAGCAAAATAAGTTACCGTGTTTTTTCCGTTGTAGTAATTGATATTCGCTGTTTTCGCAAGAGCAACAACATCAATTCCCGCTGCTTCTAAAGCGATCATTTTTTCTTGAGGATGGCGACACGCTGCTTCTGGATAGCTACAATGCAAGCAGTATTCACAACTCCCCACTCCTAAAATCATCATTTCTTTCGCTGTTATTTGATATTTCTTATTCAGTCGATGAAGATATTTTGTGAAATCACTTCGACCTTTATTCATACTTTCTAAATCAAAAGGATCGGTTAAATCGATTACTTTCGTCATAATCAATATATATTCATATTGCAAACAAATTGTCTTTAATTCTTCAAGGCTCCCACATCCAGGAGGGCAGGACCAAGTCTTCCCCCAACAGCCACAATGGTTTTGTTTGCACGCTAACCGAACATGTTCCGAGAAGATAATTTCTGTAGTTTTAATCCTCTTTACTTGGTGACAATATTGTTTGATATCGTTGATAACTGCTGATTCCATATCTTTTTCCCTAATATATTGTAGCATATTTCCCCGATAAAACAAAGTTTTACACCGAAATTAAAAAACCATCCTTTCTCAAGGACAGTTCATTTTCTTTTTATCCGTACATCTTATATAGAATATATAGGACCAAACGTTCTGGTAAAAATCGCTTTAAAAACAATAAAAAACGATACGAAAAACCGACTACTACTTTCACGCCGGGATTCTTTTTTTTGATTGTCCGGTAAATCACTTTACTTACAGCAATCGGTAGCATCCCGTTTTTTTCATCTTCTTCCATTTTAGTTATCGATTTATAATAACGAACACTGTATTCTTTGTTAATATCCACTTCATTTTCACGGTTCTTGGTAAACGATGTTTTGGTATCACCAGGAAGAATGCAAGTAACTTTTACTCCAAAAGGTTTCAATTCCAAAGCAAGTCCTTCAGAGTAGGCCATGATGGCACTTTTGGTAACTGAATAAAAGGTTTGAAAAGGAATGGTTAATTCACCAGCAACGCTACCAATATTGATAATTTTTCCCTGAGAAATTTTTAAATAGGGAATCGCAATCTTACAGACATTAAAAACACCCATCATGTTAACATTGATGATTTGTTTAATCGATTCCATTTTAGTATTTTCCACTGGTCCGCCAATACCAATTCCTGCATTATTAATCACTACATCTATTTTTCCAGTTTGTCCGATGATTTTGATAAAGGAGTCTCTTACTTGTTCAATGCTTGTGACATCGCATTCCAGATAATGAATTCCAAAGATGTCTTTTTTCGTTCTCGATAAAGAGTAAACAATATCTCCCATATGAGATAAATATCTTGCTGTTGTTTCCCCAATTCCACTACTGCCACCAGTAATGACAACTACTCTTTTCATGTTAAATAATCTCCAATATCTCTAATACTTCTTTAATTTTTAATGCAGCATAATCGATTTGTTCTTTTGTATGGGTTGCTGTGTAACTGGTACGCAACATGCTTTCTCCCACTGGTACAGCTGGAGAAATCACCGGATTAACATAAACTCCTCTTTCCATTAACATTTTACATGCCTTGAATGTTTTGATATCATCATAAGTAAAAATAGGAATGATAGGAGTGGTACAATCTACTATCTTAACCCCATATTCTTTTAATTTTTTACGCATATAATTACTGATTTCCGTTAATTTTTTCACGCGTTCTGGTTCTTGTTCTAGTATTTTTAAAGAAGTCAGAGCACAAGCAGCACTGGCTGGGGTGATTGAGGCACTGAAGATAAATGGACGCGAACGATGTTTTACATACTCGACAACTTCCTGTTTTGCTGCCATATAACCACCTAGACTCGCTAATGTTTTTGAGAATGTCCCCATAATAATATCCACTTCATCTTCTAAGCCATAATATTCCGCTGTTCCTCGACCTGTTTCGCCCAAAACACCAAATCCATGAGCATCATCGACCATAACACGAGCACCATACTTACGAGCCAAAGCGCAGATTTCTGGCAGTTTCGCAATATCTCCACTCATTGAAAAAACACCATCGGTAACAATTAGTATTCCTTTTTCCGGCTCAACATGAGCAAGAATTTGCTCTAATTCTTCCATATCATTGTGTTTGTAGCGGTATAACTTAGCATAACTCAAACGACAAGCATCATAAATACTAGCGTGATTTTCTTTATCACCGACAATCACATCATTACGACCACAAATCGCACTAATGATTCCTAAATTACTTTGAAAACCTGTACTAAAAGTCAAGGCTGCTTCCTTACGAAGGAATTTTGCCAATTCTTTTTCTAATTGAATATGAATATCTAAAGTACCATTTAAAAAACGCGATCCTGAACAACCACTGCCATATTTTTTAATTGCTTCAATACCTGCTTCTTTTACACGAGGATCACTGGTTAACCCTAAGTAATTATTAGAACCAATCATCACTACTTTTTTATCATTTATCATAACTTCTGTGTTTTGTCCGCTAGAAAGCACATAAAAATAAGGGTAAATTCCTTGTTTCTTCACTTCTTCAATCGCTTTGTTCTCTGAGCATTTCGCAAATAAATCCATTATTTCCTCCTTATTTTGT
>JAAYBG010000066.1 GCA_012718985.1 Acholeplasmataceae bacterium | reverse complement strand
CTAATGTTTTTAAAGCGAGCATAAAGCGAGATAACTCTCCTCCAGACGCTGTTTTTGCTAGTGATTTTACGGGTTCACCTTTGTTGAAAGAAATCATGAAGTCGATGGTATCAATGCCATCTTTTTTTAATTCAAGCTTTTCTTGCATGAAACGAACTTCAAATTGAACATCTTTCAACTGCAAATCTTTTAAAGTGAATTTAATTTTGTCAACAAAATTATCTGCCAATTGTTGGCGGTGTTCGCTAATTTTCCTTCCCCATGATAATGTTTTATGATAACTATCATCCCTTTGTTGTTTTAAGTCGGCAAGAATCACATCAAAGTTTTCAATTTGTTCGATTTCCTCGGATATTTTTTGATAGTAAGCAACAATTTCTGCAGTGTTCATTTTGTATTTACGTTTCAAATCGGAATAAAGACCTAAACGTGTATTGATTTCTTCTAATTCATGTAAATCAATATCATCTTTCTTAAAATCAGCTAAAATTTCACTTACTACATCGTTGAGATTATAGTAACTATCTTCAATTCGATTTCGATAATTCATATATTTTTTATCAAATTTCTCGACTTTATTTAGTAGCGAAAGGCTTTGATAAATACAATCTAAAAGGTTATTTTGTTCATATAAATCGCGAAACTGATTGATGTTGGTGACAATCGTTTCATAGTTATTCAGAATGTTAGCACGTTCATGTAATTCTTGCTCTTCAGTAACGCTAATAGCAGCTTTTGCAATCTCATCGATTTGGTAATGGTAAAAGGATAATTTTTCTTTCCCCTCTGCTTCTTGTGTTAGCAAACGATTGTACTCTTTTACAATCTGTTGATACTTCTTTAATTCTTCATTATAGGTCAGAAGCCAAAGACTAACTTGTTCATCATCGATGAAGGATAAGTAGTTTTTGGGGTTTGTTAACTTTTGGGTATCAAATTGAGTATGAATATCGCCGATATATTCGGATATTTCTGATAACGTTGCTAGGGAAACACTATATTCGTTGATTCTACAAGTGCTTTTACCGCTATCATAAATTTCTCTTTTGATGGTCAACACATCATCAGTAGAAATTTCAATTTCTTTTTCTTGGAGAATATTTACGAGTTTTGGATTCAGTCGGGTAAAAACACCTTCAATAACGGCTTTCGTTTCTCCATGACGAACTAATTCAGCTGAAGCACGATTAGCAAATAATAAACCAATGGCATCAATAATCAAAGATTTACCCGCACCTGTTTCACCAGTTAGTACAGTCATATTATCAGCGAATTCAATATTGATATTATCGATAATCGCAAAGTTTTTCACAAGTAATGATACTAACATATGTCACCTATATTTCTCTATAATATCTCGAATATCCAATCCAAGTTCTTTTTTAATTTGTTTTACAGTTCCTGCTTCGAGGAATCCATTTTCAAGATGATAAGCATCAATATCGATAGCTAGTTTGTGAAGGGTGTTATAATAAGCAATCGCTTGAGTCAAAGACCCTTCTCCAATCACTTCTTCGTAGATAATTACTTTTTTATTCGCTAACCTTTCCAGAAAAGTAGTATCCATCGGTTTAATGAACAAAGCATTGATTAAACCGATATTCATTTTTTCTTCTGTTATAATTTCCTTAAATTTGTTCACAACAGGTCCATAAGCAATGACGTTAATAGCTTGAATGGGTAGTAGTTCTTCCCATTTACCCAAAGTCATCTTTGTCACAAATGACTTTGTCATTAATGACTCTGATGTAGTTTCTTGTTTTTTAGTATTATATTTTGGATAGCGAATGACAAAAGGAGCTTTTGTCTTTAAAGCTAAATCAAATAAAGCTTCAGCTTCAGTTAAGTCTTTTGGCATCGTGATAATAAAATTAGGTAAATGACTTAAAAAGGCAATATCGAAAGTTCCTTGATGCGTAGACCCATCAGCGGGAACAATTCCGGCTCGATCTACTAAGAAAATGATATGGGCACAAGTCCGAGCAACATCGTGATTGAGTTCATCGTAGGCGCGTTGTAAGAAAGTGGAATAGATAGGAATAATGGGGATTAATCCTTCTTTCGCCATGGCAGTAGCCATAATGACAGCATTTTCTTCGCCGATTCCTACATCGATGATTTGGTTAGGTAGCTCTTGAACAAATTCATTCAATTCCGAACCGCAAATAGTCGCAGAGGAAATGACTTTTATTTGGGGATTAGCTTTAGCTTTCTTCAACAACAATTCACTAATTCCAATACTCCACGAAGTGTAACCTGGTTTTATTTCTTTCAGACTCTTTCCGGTAGCGATATCAAAGGGACCGACGCCATGCCAAGTTCCGATTTTATCGGACTCCGCAAACGGATATCCTTTTCCCTTTGTTGTTTTAATATGTAAAAACACAGAGCGATTGGTATTTCTTGCAAATGTAAAATACTTAATCAATGTTTTTAAATCATGACCATCAATAGGACCAAAATATTTATACTCTGCACCTAGTGTCAAGGGGCGTTCTTTATAGGCGATAGAAATCAACCCCCGTTTTAACCAATCAAATAAATGTTTGATAAAGCGAGGAGTAATTCGTTTTAAAAAACGATAGGATTTTTTAATGCGTATGTTATTAAAAATCTTTGCAAGACCACCTACATTTTTAGAAATAGACATTTCATTGTCATTTAAAATGATGATTGCTTTTTGGTCAGTTTTTCCCGCTAAATAGTTCAATGATGATAAAGCCAGTCCATTTTGAATTGCTCCATCACCAATCACAACGATGACTTCACCAATGTCTTTCCCACTTGCTTTGGCTTCTAAGAAACCACAGGCAGCGGCGATGCTTGTTGAAGAATGACCAGCTTCCCAAACATCGTGACCACTCTCACTATATTTTAAAAATCCGCTAAGACCTCCCTTTTGGCGTAAAGAAGGGAAATCCTTTGCTCGTCCTGTTAATATTTTATGAGTGTAACCTTGATGACCGACATCGAAGATTATTTTATCATGAGGGCTAGAAAAGATGTAATGAAGTGCTATCGTTAATTCAACAACGCCTAAATTGGAAGACAAATGCCCTCCTGTTTTACTGACGGTTTCTAGTATGTATGTTTGAATTTGCTTCGCTAGATCTTCTAGTTCTGAGATTGATAGGTCTTTTAAGAATTCTGGCGAAGTGATGTCTTCAAGTTTAATCATAAAATTTTCCTTAACGTTTTTTCGTTGTCCCAAAAATGATACTGATGATTAGAGAAAAAGGAAGCAAGATAATAATTAAAATAACATTAATGATTTTTCCTAAAGCCGCTAATGATTTTTTCATTATTTTTCTTCTTTATCTACCGTTTTCGCAAGCACTACTTCTTTAGCTAAGAGCAATTTATCCTTGCATTTTTTACTTAATTCGATTCCTTTTTCATATTTTTGAATGGATTCTTCTAGACTTAATGTTCCACTTTCCAATTCCTTCACAACTTCATTCAGTTCATTGAGTAAATCTTCAAATTTTTCCATATTTTCCATCCTTTTCTTTGATAATTTTTGCTTTTATCGAGCCATCATGAAAACGAATTACTAAATCCTGATTCACATTGATTTGCGATATCGATGATAATAATTT
>JAAYBG010000065.1 GCA_012718985.1 Acholeplasmataceae bacterium | reverse complement strand
CGGCGTTGCCGGAAAATTCTGATTGGATTAGTTGTTCGGGGTGCGAAAACAGTCGTAGTTCGGGGGAAAAACCGAATTTTGACCCGAAACCGCAAAAAAACCGAAATGACAGTTCCTATCAGTAATTCCTCTCTTACGTTCAAGCTCCATTGAGTCCGTTTGAGTGCTTCCTAGGTCTACTTTACCAACTGATTTTATAGCTCCACTGTAGTATAAAAGATTTTCAGTTGTAGTTGTTTTGCCTGCATCAACGTGAGCCACAATTCCTATATTAATTGTTTTCATATGTATCCTCTCCCCCTTTAGCGCTCTTAACATCTTTTTTATCCATTATCAAAGAAAGGATATATAAAACTAATACTGGCGTTACTAATAATGAAGTACATGCTATACCAATACTTATAGAAAATTTTGTAGCTATAATCCCAATAATTGGTCCCCCTATAATTTGTCCTAATGCATTGATTTGTCCATTCATAGAAAGTATAGTTGCCCTTGCACTATCATCTATATGATTATTTAGCCATGCATTAAATATAGGATCATTTATAGATCTAAACAGACTTGTTGATAAATACGCTACTAGCATTAAATTAAAGTTTCTTGTAAGTGCGAATGCTAACATAAAGGATATATAAAATATATTTGCAACCAATAATATCTTCCCACTCTGATTCTTATCCTCTTCTTCTAATTTCTTAGCTATAAACTGCATTGCTATAGCACTTAATACCATTCCAGCAATACCAAATATCCCAAACCAAGTTACAGGCTGAAGGTTTCCTATCTTAGGAAGCGTAGTGTCTTGTAGGAAATGTGCATTGGAAAGTCTATCATAACCTTCGCTAGATAAACCATAAAATAGAGTTACAGAAAGTAAAATCATCATTATATATTTACTTTTCACAAACTTTAAGCCAGATTTAAAGGTATATCCCATCTTTCTAAAAGTGTTTAGATCTTCTGCAGCAGATGGTGTAAAATTATTCTCTGGCATATACAATGCTAAAAATAATGCACTAATCACAAATAAACATCCACTGATTATAATAGGTAATCTAACAGACAAATTACCTACTATGGTACTTAGTATTATCCCGATAACTGCTCCTATTTGTCCTGCTTGTGCTCCTTTTATATATATTTTATCTAAGTCTTGTTCTTTTTCTTCCTCTGCAATCCACGCCTCAATAGACCCACTAGTAAAAGTTGAACCTAATCCCCATATTATCTGTGCTACAAGCACAGAAGCAAAACTAGAAATGGAGCCTTCTAAAATAAATCCTAATCCTGTCAAAACTGCACCAATAACAATAGATAACTTACGGCTATATATGTCTGCAACTATCCCTGTAGGAATTTCAAATATAAAGCATGCCGCCTCTAATGTAGTGCCCACAAGTATAAGTTGAAGTGGATTTAAATGAACCTTTTCAATGTGGTATACTATCATAACTGTAGCAACCAACGAAAAACACATCGCCGTAATAGCTGAAAATAACAAATAAATTTTATATGCTGAAAGTTTTTTAACCATTAATTATTCACCATCCCTATATTATGAAAAAGTTTGTTTGTACTTTGTATTCTAGATATCTTAATCATCCTAATAATCTCCTTCAAAAAACAAAAAGCCGCAAATGAACATCGGTTCACTTACAGCCTCATAATTATATGGCATAAATATAAACATGAAATATAGGACTTTAATTTATACAACTTATTACTAAGTTATATAGACTAAAATCTTATATCATATTTATAAATGCAGCAAAAATAGGCATAAAAATACCGTGTTTAAAACACGGCTTTCCTACTTATGCAAATAAGGTGTAACATGCTCATTTTAATATTGATTATTTTAGAAGTACACAAATAAACATGGTAGTGATTAATATTTTTCAAATTAATTCCACCACTAATAAACCTTGATAACTCAAGATTTTTCAAACATACTTTCTAAAATCAATCCTTATTCAGTTAGTTTAGTTAAAAACTACCTCTTTGCGCATATTTACAACACCTTTTCATTTATAACACCCCCTTGACATTTTATTATACTAAAAATTCTTAATTAACCTAAGTTGCTACCTAAAAATATAAAAAAGTATATCCCATTAAAAATATAAGAATTTTTAGTTCAAAACATTTAGAAGTTACACTATGTATAGACTTTGGAAACATTCTATTCTATTATCCTCATTTACTTGCAGATATCTTCATATCGGGTTTATTATACTGAAATAAAGATTTATCAAGAACAAGATAACATTTGCTTAACCTGTAATCGCGGTCTGAGCCATAGGCGAAGACTTGGCGCGGTTTGTGCGTAAAAGAGCGAAGCGATTAGCACAAACCGTGACAACAGCGATTATCAGGTTGAAGCAGTTGTTAGATTATTATTTAATTGCCAATTCCCCGCACGCTGCCTCGATTGAATCTCCCATGCTTTGCCTTATTGTAACTTGGACATTGCTCTGCTCTAAAATATTTTTAAAATGATTCAGTTCTTGAACTGAAGCTGGTCTAAATTCATAGTTTTTCTTGCCGTTATACTTCAACAGATTTACGATTACGTTTTTATTTCCAAACCATCTTGACAAGCGTTCGCTATCGACCCTTCTGTCATTTATGCCTGGCAAAAGCAGATAAGCAATTGAAACTTTCCTATTGTGCCTTCTCCCATACTCCATAGTTAACGAAACAACTTCATTAATGCTATGTTTTGACATCCCAGGTATCAAATAATCTCTTGTTTCCTGATCAGTGGCATGCAAGGAAAGCACAAGTTGAATTTTTATATGCTCTTCACGAAGCATCTGTAATTTGTCTATAGGACCTACAGTTGAGATACTAATACCATCAGTTGGAAAATCTAGACCGTTTCTATCTCTAAGAATATGAACGGCCCGTATTATCTCGTTATAATTGTATAGTGGTTCACCAATACCCATAAATACAATCCGATTTATTTTTTCATTAGTAAATAGAAATTGCTGAATTATTTCTGCTGTAGATAGATTTCTGATCAGACCATTCTCACCGGATTTGCAGAATCTACATTGTACTGGGCATCCAACTTGTGTACTTAGACAAATTGTATTTCCAGTTCTTCTTTTTATTATAACAGTCTCAATCTGTCTTTTATCAGATAACTCAAATGCATACTTCTTTGTAAATTGATCAGTCAAAATCTTGACAGGAAAAATCTGTCTAAATGAATTATGAGATGTAGTAGGTTTATAGAGCTCTTTGTAGATAGACTTAGCTACATCATTACCAAAAACTACTGAAAAATCACGAAAGGTGTAATTAGCAGGATTTAAGAAAAAGTCTGTCAAATTATTGGGCGAGTTATATTCACCACGAAATCTAGTTTCCATAGTTGTTTCCTTCATTTCTCTGCTGCAACTTATTTTGCAGACACAAAATTGACCTAATCATATGAATAGGTAAAAAAGTGAGGAATGAATTAAAACTATATAAACCAGATTCCGTAACGCATACTATTAGGCTACAAAATATTTTTAAGTTTGTCAACGTCTCAGCGCCGAAGGCGTCAATCTAACAATATTTTAAACCGCAAACCGGCTTGACCGGTTTGTCGGCTTTGAAAATTATGTTATGCTTTTCTTAAAAGTTTCTTAATTATATAAAAAAGCCTTATCTTTTTTAAGAACCATTTTATTCTTTTCACTATTTCATATTTTGCT
>JAAYBG010000064.1 GCA_012718985.1 Acholeplasmataceae bacterium | reverse complement strand
TTCATCAGCATTACGGCTACTGGGTTAGCTTAGGCTTTTAACCTAATTCCTTGTTATGCATTTCGCACCCAACACATATAAAATTTACATCTTTGATTATAACAAACACGATAATTCTTGTCAATGCAATTAAAAAAATCACCACTTCTTTAGTAAGCGGTGATATTTATTTTAGAAGAATTTCTTTCTTACAAAGAACAATACCGTGAAAACACCAAATAAGTATAAAACAAATTGAAGCGCAGCACTATTATTACAGCCTCTTTCAGTTGGTTCTTCTGGTTTAGATGGATCTTCTGGATCTTTAGGATCTTCAGGTTCATCAATTGGTTTTTCTGGTTCAGCAACCGTAAATGTTGTTTTTGAAGAAGCATCAGAAGTAAGGGTTGTAACCCCATCACCAACAGCTTTAATGGTAATATCATGAGCTCCTACAGCAAGATTTAAATCAACTAAATTTAGCGTACCTGCTGCATCTAATGTTGCAATTAAAGTAGTCCCATCATAAACTTCATACTTAACAGCGTTTGTCACTAAGTTTATTGTTAAGATACCATTACTTAGAGAAATACTTGGTGCTGCCAACTTAACCGCTGGCTTTGCCTTAACAGTAACCGTAATTTCTTGCTTTAGGTCTGTTCCTTCAAGAGCAACAGCGATAATAGCCGTTCCTTCAGCAACCGCAGTAATCACACCATTTGCTACCGTAGCAACACTAGCATCACTCGTTGACCAAACTAATTTATTCGTACTGTTCTCAACAGTGGCAACAACTGATGCAGTTTTATCCACTTCAATAGTAACTGTTTTTTTGTCTACTGCCAATGTTGGTTCAACCGCTGGAGTCGATAGATCAATTGTTAATAATAATACTAAACTACTATTAGATTTTACGACACCATATAATTTAATCACATTATTTTCTGATGTTAACCATTCATTCTTGATTCGAACATTCTGTGAAGTAATCGTATAATCTTCAACATACACATCATTGATATATATCTTACCAGCACTTAGTAAATTAGTTTTAATATCTCCCGGTTTTACAACTACTAATTTAGAAGTTGATAGTTCTGTAAGTTCATATTCAGAATAAGTTCCATAATCAACTCTTGTTGCAAAATTAATTGTTTTTTCTTCGCTGGTTCCATCTTTAAAGTCCACTTTTACATGATATGTATAATCAGTATTTGCCTTCAAACCAGAAAACTCAAAACTTGTATTGATATCAGAATTTGCAAACACGTTCTTTACCAAAGCTCCTGATGCCTTAGATAATGTAATATAATTGACATGACCATATCCTTCAGCACTCCAAGATAAGGTTGCTCTTGTTGTGTTAGTATCAACTACTTCTGCTTTAATCGAATCCATAAATGAACTCTTAGTAAAGGTTGTAGAGTGATTATTGGTTCTTTGAGCTGGGAATACTGCTTGATCGCGACACGTTCCCTCTTGATCATAGGCTCGATAGAAGATAGCAGTTGGGGTAACATTTACAATACAGTAACCACCCTTTGCTGCCTCCGCATTAGAAGCATTATAGGTATCATCAACTGCAACATATCGATTTGGAAACTTTGCTTGACCTCGAGCAGGACCTACTTTTGTCGATCCACGTCCATAATCATGGTTATGTCCTGAAAAGTATAAGTCGATATTATATTTATTGAAAACCGGAACCCATTTAGCGGCAACCGCATCAGTGTCACTGCTTCCCCATGGTGGGCGATGAGCCATTACGATTAAATATTGATGAGGTATTCGCTCACAGATATCAATGAACCAGTTGATTTGGTCATCATAACCTTTAGAGTTTTCTTCACTATCCATGACAACAAATAAAGTATTATCGAATTTAAACCAATACATACCTTCCGTTTTGCCCGGATAGCTATTTTTTGGATTGTTATACATATAATCGGTAATCACTGATGTTGGTGCCTTCGCATTACCACCATCACAGTAATCATGATTACCAGTAGAAGCCGCAAGTGGCATTTGTTTATAAATATCCAAATCGAAAAGCATTCTCCAGTTATTGATGATACCACCTTGGTTTACCATATCACCAGCACCAAGAACAAGTTCTAATTTAAGATTTAGACTTGCTGCCATTTGCATAGCGTTATTCATATTATTATTTGCCGTTGTTTGATTAGATGTTCCATAAATCTGAGGGTCGGCCATAACAGCAAAAGTAAAACGACCATCAT
>JAAYBG010000063.1 GCA_012718985.1 Acholeplasmataceae bacterium | reverse complement strand
TTACGAGCAGATAGTAGCAATAACTTTAATGCTGTTAACCCAAATTACGGATATTCAATTTACTCAAGTGGTAATACCGTATACACGGCACCATACCGATTAATAGAGGGTAGTGGTAGTTACGAAAATGCTACCGGAGTTTATACGGCAGAAGTCCCAGCAGGAACAACTGCAAGAAGAATTACCTATATGGGAAATACTAATACAAATGGATATTATCGTTGGCAAAATAACGGTTTCCGATTTTCTGGGACTTGGTCACAACGTTATTATCGTGGTGAGACTAACGTTGGCTACGTTTACTATACAACGAGTGGGTCTTACTATAATTATCATTCTCATGGTTCTTACTTCCAATACTCAAGTGAAGACAATTATGCATCATTTATTAATGCAACCTTACAAGCGGATACGATTAAATATTTTCTAAAAACTATATTTTATAATCAAAATCAAGAAGCAGCGATGCGAGAAGTAACCAAAGCTTTATATGCCTCGACATCGATGAGTTCTAATTTAGAATCTCACTTGTTGAGTTTAGCTACTACCTTATCGATTGCCGATAAAAGGGAAATTATCACCGTAATTTATAATGCCTATTCGGCTAATTTGAGCGTTACCATTCCTTCTGCAACCACAAGAGCTGATAAGATTAAAGGTATAGCTACAAAAGCCAGTGGGGATGGGGCTTATTATCATATAGTATTGCACGATAGTACGAATGGTATTGATGATTATATTTCGAGTGCAAGTAAACTCAGTATCGTAGAGAGTGTTCTCAATAATGAAAGTGGAGGCGCGGGAAGGGCTGTGGTATTAAAAGAAGTGCTTCCTGATCAAACGAATAAGGAGTACTATTTAGCTCGTGCTCTATCAGCAAACGCAACTTTCTTTAAGGATGAAATAACTACATTGTTAGGACCGGGTCTTGGGGATAGTAAAATTTCTTCTTACAATATGGAAAGAATCATCGACCTTTTAGTGGAAGCAACGCCATCTTTGTTTAATACCATTGTCTCATCAATAACATTAAATGATGATGATAAACTGGCAATTGTTGCAGAGATTTGTTATTACGATGCTTACAATGAATATACTGATCCAAATTATACAGGTTCGAACATTTTAGTAGGGTTATTAGATAGTAAGGGATATGGACTAGATATTAATGATCCAAATGATATGGCTAATCTAACGGAGACATTAACATCGCTTTGTGCTGTTGCAGGTTTGGATATTGGTGATTACACAGATTCTGTCGGTATTTATGCATTGGCAAGTTCAGACGGTATCGAAGAAGGTCAATTCTTGCCCGATAATGTTATGTTAATTTATTTGGATGAATATTTAACCAGCGATTCTCAAGGAAATCCGGTGAATGACGCTACTTGGCGTGGGGGAAGTGCTGATGATGTCAATAACTTTTATGTTCTTGATGAAAATGGCGACCCGACAACCGAATTAAATACGGCTTGTGTTAACTATAGAATTTACTATATGATGAAGCAGTTGAAAAAGTCGATTGCTACGACTGTGTTTAAGATTGAATTAGAAGGAACGGACCGAACCAATCCGACGATTCATTATACGATTACCAATAATGTTCAAGAAGATTATAATAATCGGGAAAAAGAGATTACTTTCTATGTCGCTTCTAACGCTGATGAAGCTAATGCTAGTTCATTTTTAGTGAATCTGTTATCTAATTACGAACTATCATACAATGCGATTTTCAAAGAAGGTAGTTTACGCCCAATCGTTATGGGAACAAATTTAGTTCCTGGAGATATCATGACATCAAAAGATGGTGGAATTCCAAGTTACACCTTCATTGTTCAGGCAGAAGATAGAACAGTAGAGACGGAATACTTTGTCAATATTATCATTACTGCTCCAAAAACTTGTAGTGAAATCATCGATTTAAGAGTTAATGGTGGAGTGAACTATGCAGCTACACCAATTACCAATATTGCTGTTGTTGATATCAGTGGGGGAACTTTTGATGATGTTGCTTCTGTCAATGGTTCTTTATTAGTAACTTATACTACTAAGAATTTACCAAACGGATTAGACATGAAAAACAATATCAAAATGTATCATTATGCTGATCAAGGTCAAACCATTGGTGAAAACTGTATTCCTGCTAATTTAGTTACGAATTATAGTTATGCCAGCACCCTAAACAATGGGCGTGTGGTTGTTGAAACGGTTGGCGATAGTGCATTTAATGAAGACTATACTTGGGATGATGGAACGTTAATCATTGATTTAGATATCAATAGTCAGCTAAATAGTGGAATCTATATTTTGGAATTTAGATTGACACAAGAAGTTGTCTATTATGTTGTTTTTGAAAAAGCGATGAGTTCAGCTTGTAGTGTAGAACTGATTACCTTCGATGATCAACCATTCTTACCAGCAGGAGCAAGTAGCAATATTGCTGATCCAGTAGAAGTGTTGTTTGGAACGCAATTTACAAAAGCTTATTTTACGGATATTGATGAAGCAACGTCAATTCCAAGTTATTTGTCAGCCTTCAACATTTCACCACTGGCAACTTATGAGATTACCAATGTGACTGTTGATGAAACCGATCCGGCTCAAAAAGTATACAATGTAAATTATTTGATCACAGCGGAAAACGGAATCAACACTTCAACATTCACTCATATTATTCAAGAATATATCGTCACACCAGAAGCGATCAATACCGTTTTCATCGATGGTGGTGTCGTGGATAGTGACCCTGTTGGAGCAGGTAATCCAAACTTCGATTCGTATAATAATGTATATACAGTTGCCTTTGGTCGGGAAAAAACACCAACCTATCGCTTTGATTATACTCTAAGCAATGCCTACTTTGGTATTGATACGGATTATTTACATGTTGAATACGCTGGTGGTGACTTAACCGAGGAAGAACAAACCGAATATTTCAGTATTGAAATTGTGGAAGGCGAAGGGGTTTCGATAGAATTCTTCCCTGCCGCTCCACCAAAAGAATACTTATTCAATGTTTACTATGAATTTGGCTTTACTGAAGGAGTAGAAACTTATCTGTTTGAACCAGGAAATTGGATTAGTTGGCATTTAGACTTAACGAGCTTATCAATTACTAAGGATAAGAATATTCGTAGTTATATTGAAAATGCGACATTCATTACGGAAACCATGTTAACAACAATCGATACCTTGCTTTCTGTTGACCGAATTACTGCGGCAACTTATGCTGTTTTACGTGAGTCTACTGATCGAGAGATTGTTTGTCTACCAAATGGTATTCACTATAATGAACATGATTATTCATCGGATAATATTTACAACCACCGTTCTTTGATTTATATGATCGGCTTGGTTAGTAGAACAAATATTACTTCATATAAACCAATATTCACTTTGCCAGAAGATGCGCTAATTTATCGAACAGCGAAATTCAGTTATACTCCATATGCTTATTATGATCAATATAACCAAGTACAAGTTGAGTATTTCTATGTCAGTGAAGATCAATCGATGATTTTGGATAGTGATTTAAATGGCATTTCCCCAACAGGAACAGCGGAAGAATTTAGTTATTTAGGTGAAGACTATAGTGCTTTAAGGTACTTCCCTTATACTTATGGTGCAATGCAAACTGCTTATTTCTATGCCAATAGCGATGCTTCAATTGTGCTAAATAACGATCTTCAAGAAGTATCAGCAACTGGTGATATGCATGAGTTTGTTTATAGTGGTACAACCTATTCAGCTTATGAATACACTTCCTATACTTATTCTAACGGTTCGCCACAAACTGCTTATTTCTATGTTCGTACAGATGGAGAAAAGATTTTAAACAGTTCTGGCAGTGAGATTGTCTTTACTGGAGATCAATATCGTTTTACATCATTAGATGTGGAATACATCTTTAAGAATGTTTATTCCTTAAGAGAATATACTTATAACACTTCATTGAAACAATCATTCTATGTGAGTGATAATGGAATTTGGTATAAGGATTTGAATAAATCGAGCATCACTGTTGTCGGTACAAAAGATGATTTCGTTTATAATAATATTCGCTATACTTATGATGATACCGATGTAGTTTATCGCTATACGCCATATACTACTGTTGATGAAAACAATGTCATGCAAAATGTTGTTTTCCTTGTAAATGAAGCAGGAACAGATTTTAAGGATATTACTGGTCAAGATGTGACTTTTGTTTCAGGTGATTATGACGAGTTTGTTTTAAATGTTGGAGGTAATAATAAGACCTACACGATATCAAGAACAGATGGAATTCCTGGGCTTGACTACACCTTTGAACGAAATGTCTATACTTACACAGATGGAGTTGATACTTTTGAGAAAGAGTTTTACGTTAGTTTAGATGGAACAATTATTCAAAATGAACAACGTAAAAACATTGTTATTACTAGTGGTGATAGATTAGCCTTTGTTTATAATGGCGTTACTTATACACTACAAACCGTTCTCGAAACAGCGAATTACACTTTTGAAAACTTCTCATTAGAGGCGGACTACAATCCGCAATCAGGAGCAAAGGGTATAGAATTTAACTATATTCGCTATCGTGTATACTCAGAGAAATATGAAGATGACCAAAGTTCTTTATATTATACGGATTATAAAATAGCGATTCAAGATATTACGAACAACGTAAGATTTGATATCACTATTCATTTTGATGAGGGAATAGCCTTAAGTAGTTCACTAAATAACTTTAGATTGTTCTTAGAATTGATTAATAAAGCAAAGGATAGGAACCTTACTAGTTGGACAACGGAAGATGACTTTATCTTAAATAATCGTATGGGCTTGTTTGCTACTTACACTTATGATCCGGTGGATCCAAATGCTTATCTGGATCATGGAACATTTACAACGAATACTTCTGGTGGTTATGTCATCGGTATCGATATGCCAAAAGAATATACGTTCAGTTATACAATTTATGATCCAACCCATGTAAATGAACAGGGAGAGGAAATTCCTATCACAGGAAATGAAGAAAATGACTTTGTCATTTTAGGAGATGCCTTACTATCAAGAATTGTCAGGTTAGATATTGTGATTGAAACGACAACTCCGCCTGTTATGGATTGGGGTCAACATTTAGAAACCGATTTATTGGAACCTTATTCGGAGAATAGTCCTAATGTAAATTAAAAGCTTAGTTTTTAAAACTAAGCTTTTTTCCATAGGAAATAATCGGTTAATATAGTAGTTGTTTTGGAGCGTTTTGCTGTCCGATTATATTTAACTTTGGTACTTGATAAAGGAAGTTGTTTTTGCTATAATAAGTGTATTATAAGGAGATTACTGATGAAATTGATTCGGAGAATGTCAAGTGGTTTGTTTTCGCCACAAGAAATTGTAAACTATCAAACCGATAGTCGTTGGTTGACGGCTTTGTTTTTGGTTGTTTTGGTTCTATTAATGTCATTACCGAATTTATTGATGATTCATAACGAGGGAAACTTTGATTATCGCGAAAAATTGGCCTTGCGGGAAGAGTTTTATCGTGATGGCAAAGAAATACCCTTTTATATCAAACATGGTCAGTTATTTCATGATACTGGAGATACAGAATATTTATATAGTAAAGCTTTAAAAAGTGGGATAATTTTAAAAGTCACTTTAAAAGAATTGTCGCAAATAGAACAATCGACAGTTCCAACCATTCTCTTTACTAAAAACGGAGTTCTCTTTAATTACACTGTTTATACAAATATTTTATTGTCCTATGCTGATTATCCGAGTT
>JAAYBG010000062.1 GCA_012718985.1 Acholeplasmataceae bacterium | reverse complement strand
TAAATCTTCAAATTTTTCCATATTTTCCATCCTTTTCTTTGATAATTTTTGCTTTTATCGAGCCATCATGAAAACGAATTACTAAATCCTGATTCACATTGATTTGCGATATCGATGATAATAATTTATCGTTTTGATAGGTTAAAGTATAACCCTTTTTCATGATGGTTAATGGGTTTAATAAAATCAATTTATCGATAAAACTATCGACTTTTCGCTCATAAGAATTGACTTTGTCGATTAAGAACATCGATAAGGTATTCTTTTTTCGATCCACATCTTGTTCAAGAAGTTCAATTTTTTTATCTAGATTGACCAGTTGTAATCGGTGCGTTAATTCTTCGGTTCGTTCTAAGCTTCGATTGATGACGGCAAGAGGTGAATTAGCTTGTAGTTGATAGGTTAATTGTTCTAGTGAACTGATTTTTTCTTCAATCGATTGAATAAAATTTTTAAAATGATGTTTTTTTACTAGGGCATCATATTCATAAAATTTATTCTCTAATACTCGTTTGATTGAACTCACTAAACGGTAGGTTAAGGCATCAATTTCTTGAAGTAGTAAGGTTTTATTTTTTGTGACTCTGACCGCTGCTCCCGTTGGAGTCGGGGCTCGTTCATCGGTGACAAAATCACAAATGGTAAAATCAGTTTCGTGACCTACACCGCTGACAATTGGTATCTGACTTGCGTAGATGCTTCGTGCTAGTTTTTCATCGTTAAAGCACGATAAATCTTCGAAACTACCGCCTCCACGAGCGATGATGATGACATCGACAATATTTTCTTTGTTCGCTTGTTCTAAAGCTTTAATCAACGATTTCGGTGCATCCACACCTTGGACTAAAGCGGGATATAAATAAATCTGCGCTAATGGAAATCGCTGAGCAATCGTCGATTTGATATCTTGAAACGCATCGGCAGTAGCCGAGGTAATCACTCCTATTTTTTCTGAATATTCAGGAATTGGCTTCTTATGCTCAATGGCAAATAGCCCTTCTTTTTCCAATTTATCCTTTAAAAACAAGAAATCTTGGTATAAAGCGCCAAGGCCTGCCTCACTCATCGTAATCGCAATTAAATTGTAAGTTCCTTTTTTCTGATAAACGCTTATTTTCCCACTAACCAGCACTTTCATTCCATCTTTAGGCATGAAAGTCAGTTTGGTTGCGGAAGAAGAGTACATAATACCACTAATTTCAGAATCTGGATCTTTAATGACAAAGTATAAATGCTCTTTAGAAAATCGAATGTTGGAAAGTTCTCCTTGAAGATAAACAAATCCTAAATTGGGATCATTATCGATTTTATAAGCTATGTATTTATTTAAGGCCGTGACTGTTAGATATTTACGATTATTATTTTCCATTTTCTAACCTCTTCGCAATACGATCTAGAAGTGAATTATTAAATTTTGCGGTCTGCAAACCCTCTATTTCACTATACTCATGAGAGAGATTCAAAATTTCATTGATAATAATGTTTTTCGGTGTTTTTGTAAATAACATTTCGTAAACAGCAATTCTAATTAAATTACGATCAACGTAGGATAATCGGTCAAGGGTGTAATTCTTTAGTGATATTGCGATGGTGCGGTCGATTTTATCGATGTTCTCTAAAACACCGACAACTAATTGATGATAAAAATCGTTATCACAATCGATTGATTCTTCATTAAAAATACTTTCAAGATAATCATCGCTTAACAGTTCTTTTGTTAGGTCATAACTATATAATTTCATCATTGCTTTTAAGCGACTCATTGTTCTTTTCATCAATATCACCACTAGAATATTTTACCATATTTTAATTTTTTTTAAAAGACTTATTATTTATTTTTCAAAAGCAAAAAAATCCCATCATAGTATGGGATTTTTGTTTTAAACGAAATTTGCACTATTATTAATCCGATATAAAACAAATAAATAATAGGCAGAAAAACCAAATAAATATAAATTACTGATGATACCTGGAGCAAACCAGATAGCAACAAAAGTAATTAATGTAGGGATGATACTAGAAAGAGCAGCAATATTATAATATTCTTTAAATGTTTTTAATTTTCCTGTTTTTCTAAAGAAAATCCAGAATAAAAATACCAAGATTAAAGGAAAAACAACACAGAAAAGGAAAGTTAGCAAGGAGTAGCTACTTGTATAGTTAGGAATATATCCCGCTTTGATCTGTTGGACCAAATAAGCGCCAGCACTGTTACCTGATTTGTTGAAGTGAATGGTAGCAAAACCAATGTCTTTAAAACTAGCGTTTGCAAAGCTTTCGCTAAGGTTTGTTTTTCCATGAATGATATTTTTTTCACCAATTCCTTTTGGATGAGCTTGATAGTAGATTGAACCCGGCCATAAAACGATAAGATAATATTCGGTAGTTTCAATATTTGGGAAAGCTTCTTCACTGTAAATAAACTTTTCTGTCGGTCTGTAACTAGCTCCTCCAGTGCTGGGGTCGAACATATCAATGACAAAACGAATTTTAATCGTGATATTTTCATCATTCACATAAACTATCTCATTTTCATAAAATCCTTTTCCTTGTTCATCAAGGGCTAAATTATCGCATTGTAATAAAAATGAGTTCTTTTCATTATATTCAGCATGGCATTCTTTACTTTGAATTTCCTCAATGACTGCATTAACATCAGGTTCGTAGGGGATATTTTCAATGGCTTGTAAAGATAAGTAATTTTGTTCGTTTACCATTTCATCAATATGATTGGTAATATAATATTTAGCAGGAATTGCTAATAAATACGAAGAAAGAATAAAGATACAGATGGAAACTAGAATCGAGATATAGCGATATTTAGCCATTCTCGATGGCATTACTAGCGATTTTAAAAAATTAATAATAACCATATAATTGTTACTCCTTTATCATAGGTTTTACATTTCAATTGTATCTATTATAACATTTCTTTACTTTTTCTTCAATCATTTTTTTAGAGTTACCAATCATTTCTATTCAATCTGTTTGTCATCTTCAATTGCAATAGTCTGGGAAAGCAACTCATCTGTTTGATATAAACAATTCTTATAGTCTGTCCACATTGTTTTTGTGACTAATTGATATTTTTGGTTTAAAGATAGATTGATGATTTGTTCTTTTTCCTTAGTTTCCAGTTCTTCTTCAATCATCAAACCATCAATTTCAATCTCAATTATTTCTTTCATGGTTAGCTTTTTAAATGTTGGGTAATCTAGATAAAGACGATATTCAAGTTGTTTTAAATATTGGATATCTGTAATTAAGAAAGGTTGATATCCATCGATTAAAAAATAAGGTTTTGTAGTCTTATGGGCAAAATAGTCTTGTTTGATTAACTCATGCAAGGTATCACTATTTACGCGAACAAAGGTTACTAAGGTATCCCCTATCTGTTCTAGTTTCCATAAAATAAGCTTTTCTAAGGCGATTATATTTAAATGGTGGATAAATTTACGATAATCGCTTCTAATTTCAACACCACCAATATTTGCCTTTACTTCATAGCCTACTTTTATATTTTGCATATAGATAGGAGTATACAACAATTCAATATCCTTCTTTTCCACTTGTAATTCGACACAACGATTTAATGTCTGGTAATATAAATAATCTTTATAGGCAAGTTCATCCAGCTCTAAAAACCGAAAATCTAACATGAATTGCGTGATATTCATCAGATCGGATAATGTTGAAAAATCTTTCGGATATTTTATCGATACTACAAAAGTCTCTAGTCCAATTACTGAAAGTTCATGATTAATTTGTCGTAACCACCGTTCAATGATACGTCCGTCATAGGTTCTCGATAGAATGATGAATTGATCAAATCCTACAAAGTAAATTTCTTCTCCTGTGATTTGGTTTAAAATCTTGGCGATATCCATTTTTAAATCGGGAAGCAAATTTCCTTTTTGCCTATATTTACCACCGATAACGCTCAATCGATAATTAAGATCATTCGCTTTTTGTTCCTCTAACTGGATTTTTTGTGTTAAATCCTTCTCTGTTAGGACAGTAGAAAACTTATTAGTTATCTCTTGATTTTGTAGTTCCTTTTTTAAATCTTCTTTTACGATGCTACAAATATAAAATTTTAAAATTCCATCTTTAGAAAAGTAAGGTTTTCCGTATTCAGTCACTTTTATGCGTTGACCTTGTAGGGATAAATGATAGGAGAATTGATAGGATTGTTTTTCTCTGATTTGTTCGATGATTTGTGTATGAATATGTTTATCTATTTCAATTATTTTTTTAAAATAATCATTGCGAGAAATTGTTAATTCATGGATTCCTAAAAATTTGGCTAGTTCTGGAGTCAACAACATCCTTTGTTTTCCAGTTTCATAATAGAATAATCCTTCTTGAAGATTAGACATCGCCGTTTGTAAAATATCTTTTTGCGCTTGAAGGTTTTCTTGATAGAATAAATTGATTAGTTTTGATTCTAGTAATTTCGATGCTATTTTTAAATTCAAAATGGCTTCTGATGTCGTAATATCGCTAATCGTCGATGTATAAATAACACAAGCATATAAATCACCATCATAATATAGCGGAGTAGCAAATAAATACTTCACTTTTAAATGAAGATAAGTTGTTTTCGTAATAGGTTCGATGATAGGAATCGCTGTATCATTGAAATCAAGGATAACATCCTTATTTCCGCTTATCAATAACTCAATGATAGTTCCATCGAGTTCAGAATAAGGAATATCTCTTTCGTATAATCGACCTTTTTTATAATCGAAAGTAGCAACACTACTGAAACTATCATGTAAATCAGGGAGTAATTCAAAATTAGCCCGATTAAAAATGACAAATAATGCTTCATTAAAGGGAACGATTTTCTCTAAACTCTTTGAAAATTCCAATAAACTTTCCCGTTCTCCCACCTTAACCATAGCTAGATTGACCATATTGATGGTGTTTTCCATGCTAGTAATCGTTTTTTGTAATTTCTCGTTTAATTCGAATTGTTTATCATCTTCATTAGCTTCCAGAATATTCTCTTCATGACTACGGATGATTTCCTTTTCAACAAGTTCTGTATAATTGAAAAGTTTCATCACTTCTTCTTTAGGCCCTGGTAATAACAAAATAGAAGCTTTTAAATAGTTTTTATAAAAATCCTTTTTCAAGAATTGGTCATTACTAGCTTCTACTGACTTAAGATAGAAATCACTATATTTCTTAACGCTTTGATAATCTTCCATCAATAGCAATAATTTGCAAAACTCATTTAGATAGTTGATTTGCTCATCGTTTAAATCATTTAGATTCTTAAAAATATCTTTGAATAATTTCAAAGCGAATTTGTATTTATTTTCTTTGATTAATATCTTGGCATTTAAATAATCACAATAGGTTTGACTATCCTTATCTTTTAATTGATTCGATAATACCATGGTTTCTTCTAAATAATTTTGAGCATTAGTCATATCGCCATCATCGATATATAGTTTGGTGATATTGCCTAGGATGATCACTTTTAGATTATCTTCAGGATTATTCGATAGAATAGTAAGCAGGTTTGTCAAGGCTTTATGTTTTTCACCAAGTGCTTCATAGATATACGAGTTTTCAAGATACCATCGATTAATTTCATCTTGATTATTGTTATCAATATAAAGGCGCTTTTCATTTGCATAAATAAAAGCACGGCGATGATTTTTCTTTTGAATAAAAATATAGATTAGTCGGTCTAAAACAGAAACATAGATTTTCTGAAATACCGTTTTATCCAAATCAATAAAACTTTTATTGGCTAGGGTTAGGGCATCATCAAATAGTCCCTCATTGATGTAAATATCGATCATCAATAAAGTGCTCAAATAAAAATACTCATAATTATTGGTTATTTTACACTCGTTTCTTAAGGTAATAACTTGATTGAATATTTCTAAAGATAGTTCTTGGTTCGACAATTGATCATAAATTTCTCTTATGTTCATATTTTTACCTCACTTTATCATTATAGCACAAAAAACAATGTTTTAAAATAAAAAAATGAGCTTCCTTTCCCCTAATTTAAAAGAAAACTCATTTATCCTTTTTAAAATTCGAATTGGATGGTAACTGGTCCATCATTGATTAGTTCAATATCCATATGTGCCCCAAAAATACCTTCATATACTTCTAAACCATAAGTTCTTAACTCTTTACAAAAATCCAAATATAGTTCTTTTGCTGGTACTGGATGTAAGGCCTCGATAAATGAAGGTCGATTTCCATCATTGGTATTGGCATATAGGGTAAATTGAGAGATGGCGAGAATCTTACCATTTACTTTTTTGATATCGAGATTCATCTTCTCATTTTCATCTTCAAAAATTCGTAAATTGGCAATTTTCTTGGCTGCTCTTTGATTTTTTTGCAGGTCATCGCCATGAGTATAGCCGACTAATAACAAATATCCTTGTTCTATCGCTCCCGTTATCTTCCCGTCAACAGTACATTTAGCTTTCTTCACTCGTTGTAAGACAATTTTCATTACTTGATGGTCCTTTCAATTGTATAAATATCGGATATTTTTTGTAAGTTTGTTATTGTGTTATTTAAAGTGTCGAGGTTGTTGACACTCAAGCGAACTTTGGTCAATAAATCGCCAGCTTTATTTTTTGCTGAAGAAATAGTAGTAATGGAAACATTATTAATACTGTTGATGATATTGATAATCTCCGCCACAATATTCCGGCGATCAAAAGAACTAATGGTAATTTGTGAGTCGAAATTCTTCTTTTCACTTTCATTGTCCCAAATCACTTCAATATAACGATCTTTATCTGTATTTTTGATATTATGGCATTCTAAGCGATGAACAACAATTCCGTAGCCTTTGCTGACATAACCAATAATATTATCTCCAAATACAGGATGGCAACAATTTCCCAATTTGATTTGTGCTTTATTCAAACCATCGACGATAATTCCATAGTCATTGCTAGCACGATGTTTAATGCGTTTTTGCTCGGTTTCACTATAGTATTTTAGTAATGCTTCATCATCAATTTTTTCACTTGTCCCCGCTAAGCGATTGGCAGCACCTCTAGCCGATAAAGAACCTTTTCCGATTGCGAAGAAGAAATCATCTAGATTGTTAATCGCATATTTTTCAAAAGTTTTTGCGACTAATTTATCTTCTAGTTTTGGAATCGCAATATTTTCTGTTTTTACTACCTTATCGAAATCATCGCGACCTTTTTCAATCAGTGCTTCGCGTTTTTGTTTATTTAAAATAGAGGTAATCTTGTGCCGAGCATGAGTTGTCTTTACAATCTTAATCCAGGCTTCAGTTGGACCATTAAAACTTTTTGAAGTCTTAATCTCTACAACATCTCCGGTTTTCAATTTGTAAGTAAGAGGTACTATCCGACCATTAATAATAGCACCGACCGTATGATTTCCTACTTCGGTATGAACACGATAAGCAAAATCGAGTGGTGTTGCTCCTGTAGGGAAATCCAAAACATCTCCCTTTGGAGTAAAGACATATACATTAGCACTAAAAATATCTTCTCTAATTTGTTCTAATGGATCATTATCTTCCGATTCTCCTATTTCTGCATAAGTCAATAAATCACGATACCATTTTAATTTAGCAGCAACTTCTTCTTGCTCTTTTTCTGGAGAATATCCTTTATTATCCTCTTTATATGCCCAATGGGCAGCAATACCATACTCAGCAATACTATCCATTTCGTAAGTACGGATTTGAATTTCATAAATTTTTCCACTATAACCTACGATAGTCGTGTGTAGCGATTGGTATAAATTCGGTTTGGGAGTGGCAATATAATCCTTGAAACGGCGTGGTAATGGATTCCATTCTCCATGAACTATTCCCAAAGCATGATAGCAATCTTCAATCATAGGGACGAGAATTCTTAAGGCCATCAAATCGTAGATTTGGTCAAAATCAAGATTTTTTTCGCGCATCTTTTTATTCACACTAAAGATATTCTTGATTCGACCCCTGATTTCAAATGATTTGAACCCATTTTCAACCAAAATTTCGGTTATTTTATCTTTCATTTTTTGGATATCTTCTTCACGAACCATTTTTTGTTCAGTGATTAGCGAATTGATACGCTCATATTCTATCGGTTCTAAGTATTTATAAGCGGTATCCTCTAATTCAGCCTTGATTCGATACATACCCAAACGATGAGCCAAAGGAGCATAGAGATCTAAGGTCTCTCTTGCGATTTTTCGCTGTTTATCTTCAGGTTGAAATTCTAAAGTTCGCATATTATGGACGCGGTCCAAAAGTTTAACCAAAATCACACGAATATCTTTCGCCATCGCCAACAAAATCTTTTGATGGGTTTTTGCCAAGGCCTTTTCAACAGTCATATATTTTAATTTACTAATCTTGGTAACTCCATCGACAATGCTGACGACATCTTTACCGAAACGATTCTCTAAATCACCACGGTCTACATCCGTATCCTCTAAGATATCATGTAATAGCCCAGCAGCAATCGTTGCCGGACTAGCACGGAGTTCCGCAAGCATGTAGGCAACCTCTAAAGGATGTTGAATATAGGGATCTTTTGATTTACGAAATTGGCCGAAATGTTTTTCATTGGCTACTTCATAAGCGTCCTTAATCAGGGCGATGTTTTTTGGATTTTTTAAATATTCGCTTGCTTTAGCGATAACATCTTCAAAGGTAACTTTACGATCTAGACTTCCCATATTCTTCCTCCTTTCTAGATTGATTGTTTAATAGATGAATACTTTATTTCTATTTAATATTTAATTAATGTTTTAATCGGATAATTTCCTATTGTTTCTCTACCTTTTAAATCACTCAATTCGATTAAAAAGCCCATTCCAACAACGATTCCTCCCATTTTTTCAATCAGTTCTATCGTTGCTTTTACTGTTCCCCCAGTAGCAAGTAAATCATCTATGATTAATACTTTTTGTCCAGGTTGGATAGAATCTTTATGAATACACAATGTATTAGTGCCATATTCTAAGGAATAGCTAATATTGATGGTTTCTCTAGGAAGCTTATTGGGTTTACGAACTGGAATAAAACCGATTTTCAAATCATAAGCGATCGGGCATCCAAAAATAAATCCTCTTGATTCGGGTCCAACAATCACTTCTGCTTGGCAAGCAATTGCAAAATCCTTCAACTCATCACAAGCTTTTCTAAAAACTTTCCCATTAGCCATTAATGGCGTAATATCCCTAAACAAAATTCCTTCAATGGGAAAATCAGGAACATTAGCGATATAATCTTTGTAATCCATAATAACACCTCTTTCACGAATATGACTATTATAACACAATATTTTCCTTTTGTTAAGTATTTCCGAAAAAAAATAAACTAGCCAATGGCTAGTCTAAAATAGTAGTTCCTGTGAAATTAGGGGTAACTCGATAAATATTTGATGCACCGAAAAGGCTACTCATTTTACTGATATAATCATTGGCATCATCTTGATGAACGATGGCCAGAATCGTTCCTGCAAAGCCTCCTCCATGAACTCTAACAGCTCCACGACGTAATATTTTCTTTGTTATTGTGAGTGCTAAGGATAATCCTTGTTCTTTATCTTCGGGATAGTAGCAGTTTTGGAGTAAATCATATGAACTTTGACCGGATTCATTGACTAGTCGTAAAAATAATTCAATATCTTGATTCTGTAGTGCGATTAAAGCTTTATCCACTCGTTTGTTTTCTTCGAAGAAATGCATACTTCGTAAGATTGCTCTTCCACCTACGACTTTTAATAATTCCGGTAATGCTCGATAAAATTCATTCTCATTTCCTTCGCGTAGGTAATCATGACCAAAATAACTCGCCACCTTTTGCATATCACTTTTTATTTCGCTATAATAAGAAGTTAAATTTGCATGGCTACCTGGTGTGTTGATCAGGATTAAAGAATATTCATCTAAAGATGCTGCGAGATTAGTAATCATCGGATGATGAGGGGTATAAAAATCAATGTGATTGATTCCTCCAAACGAGATACCTACTTGATCTAATAATCCACACGGTTTTCCAAAATAATCTATTTCTGCTTTTTGCGCGATAATCGCTTTTTCTAATTTGGAAATTCTTCCCTCGTTAAACAATTGATTGATAAGCTCACAAAAAACAAGTTCAAAAGCGGCGCTGGAACTAATTCCCGCTCCCTGAGGGATGGCGCTTTCTATCTTGATATCGAAACCACTTACATCATAGCCATTATTTTTCATTCCCGAAACAACACCGCGAATTAAAGCTATACTTTGATGTGATTCCTCTTTTTTTGGTAGAGTGTCTTCCAAATCAACGACGATGAATTCATCATCTTGGTCAAAAGAAGCGCGGATAAAGTTACTATTATTTTTCTTAACAGCTGCTAAAAGTGCTAGATTAATCGTCATAACTAGGACTTTTCCCAAATTATGATCGGTATGATTTCCTAGAAGTTCAATTCTTCCTGGAGAAAAAAAGAATACTTCAGCATCTTCTTCAAAAGATATCATGAACTTTTTCTTTAATCTTTCCAAACGAAAGATTGTTTCACTATTTTGCATCATGGGAAGAATCCGTTATCTTGAAATTTGTTTTTTGAAAGTTCCAGCTATCGCGGCACATATCTTCTAAAGTATACATCGCAACAAAATCTAGTTCTTTCTTGGCTTTTGTTGTGTCTGCATAACATTCATCAATGTCACCGGGACGACGTGGATTAATCGTATAAGGTATTTTTACTTTATTTACGGCTTCAAAGGTTTTAATGATATCAAAAACACTATAGCCTTTTCCTGTTCCTAAATTATAGATGACTAAGCCGGGATTTGATTGGATTTTCTTCAAAGCTAAAACATGACCATTGGCAAGATCGAGAACATGAATATAATCACGAACACCTGTACCATCAGGAGTTTGGTAATCATTACCAAAAACCTTCAAATGGCTTAATTTACCAATCGCTACTTGCGTGATATAAGGCATCAAGTTATTAGGAATTCCATCGGGTTCTTCTCCAATTAATCCAGATTGATGAGCCCCTAGAGGATTGAAATATCGCAAGATGCAAGCGTTAAAATGAGGATTTCCCAGACAATAGTCTTGAATCATTTTTTCAATAAAGTATTTAGTTCTACCATAAGGATTGCTAACTTCTCCAATCGGGAACTCTTCAGCAATCGGCACCCTCTTTGGTTTTCCATAAACAGTGGCACTAGAACTGAATACAAAGTGATTTACATGATATTCTTCCATTAACTCGAGTAAGGTTAATGTTGAATCTAAATTATTGCGAAAATATTTTAATGGCATCGTTACGGATTCGCCAACTGCTTTTAAACCAGCAAAGTGAATCACGGCATCAATTGATTCTGATTGAAAAACTTTCCTCATTTGTTCTTTTTCTAAAAGATCAATTTGGTAAAACCGAGGAAGAACTCCTGTTATTTGTTCAATTCGTTTTACAACTTCAATTTTACTATTAGATAGATTATCAACAATCACCACTTCTTGTCCTGCTTCTATTAAAGCAACAACAGTGTGACTGCCAATATAACCAGTACCACCTGTTACGAGTATCGCCATATTATCCTCCTATGATTTCTAAATCGATTGCTTGTAAGAATTTTCTAAAATGCTTATCCCCCATCGGAGTATTCTTAAATATTGCAGTACACTCGAGGATTTGTCGACAAGTATTATTGATGTATTGTTCAAGAATCGATTTTATTTGTTGTTTAGAATTGTGGATTCCGTATTCTTTTTGTAAGGTATTAATCATCTCTTGATGAATGATAATATCCGGATGGAGTTTTATTGCCTCTTCTTGAGAGACTTTTCCCATCAAAATGTCTTCGATAACCGTAAATTGCCTTTTCAAGCGCCCCGGCAAGATAAATAATCCCATCGCTTCAATCAAACCAATCGATTCTTTTTTAATATTATGAAAAGGTCGATGCGCATGAAAGATTCCATCAGGATGTTCTTCATTGGTGCGATTATTACGTAAAACGATGTATAACTGATATTCATGATTCACCTTACGGATGATCGGAGTAATTGCATTATGCTGTTCTTTGGTGTAAGGGATAAGGTCAATTTCTTCATCGCGATATTTGTTCCAGACAGCCAGAATTTCGCTGGCAAAAGCGATGATTTTATCGCGATTTGAACTCGTTATCTTCAAACAAGAATTATACCAATCCAAATAGGAAATCTTACAATCTTCATATCCTTTTTTCCTCAGTTCATATTTAGAAGCTGAAGCGAAAATCGGCATTAAATGTTTTCCACCTTGAAAATGTTCATGATTTAAAATAGACCCCCCGACGATAGGTAAGGAAGCATTGCTACCGACAAAGTAATTAGGAAATAGATCTACGAAGTCGCACAACTTGATAAAAGTTTGCTCATCAATTTTCATATTGACATGTTTTTTGTGAATTATAACGACGTGTTCTTCGTAATATTGATAAGGTGAATATTGCATGAACCAATCTTCATCCCCCAATTTAAAATCGACTAAACGAATGTTTTGACGAGGTGGAGAGTCATGGCGACCGGCATAACCTAAATTCTCGTAGCACAAAATGCATTTTGGATACTTGCTCGATACTTCACGAGCCAATTTGGCCGTTACCTTATTGTCTTTTTCTGGTTTGGATAGATTGATAGTAATTTCTAAATAATTATTAGGAAAATTAGCCTTCCAAAATAAGTTTAATTTAATTTTACTCAATTTAATATAATCATTATCTACTTGAAGGTTAAATAAAAAGCGACAGGCTTCTTCACTAGAATTATGGTGTAATAAATCAAAAAAAGTTGTCTGCACAAAACTTGGCAAGGGAGAAATCATATCCATAATTGCCGTAGTGAATGTTTCCAGTTCTCCTTCTTCCACAAGCTTTTCATGAAGAGCAATTTGTTCGATGCTGGTAATTAATTCATCTAGTTTATTGGCTTTTTCATCGCTAGGAAAATACTCCTCTAATTTAAATTTCGCTAATAATCGATTTCTGAGATGAATTTCATCGATATTGGATAAATATAATTTTTCACGACCATAGTGGATAAGCGAGTTAACCAAAGTATTGCTGTCTTTTATCATGATAAAAAATGCTCCTTTACTAGTTTTATTATACAATATTTATCGGTGAAAGACAATATCAAAGTACTTATGCCTAGACTAAACTAAGAAATTATGGTAAAATAATCAAGAGGATGAAGATATGGAACCACTTGCTTATAAATTACGACCGACTCGTTTTGAAGACATTGTCGGCCAAGAACATTTGATTGGAAAAAACGGAGTTATTACCAGGATGTTGAAGAATCGAAGTTTACCTTCGATTATTCTCTATGGCAGTCCTGGTATTGGAAAAACAACCATCGCTCTTGCTATTTGTCATGAATTAAAGAGAGAATATTATTCCTTCAATGCCTCAATCGACAATAAAGCGACCTTGAAGGAGATCATTGATAAAGCTCAAGGTGATCAATCGTTAATCGTCATTATCGATGAAATTCATCGGATGAAAAAAGATATTCAGGATTATTTACTACCGTTTGTAGAGAGGGGAACGATTACCATCATCGGCTTAACAACGATTAATCCTTATCATTCCATTAATCCAGCTGTTCGATCTCGTTGTACGATATTACGTTTAAATCCTCTCAGCGAACAAAATCTAGAGACCATCTTCCATCGTAGTTTTTCTTATTTAGATAAGGAAATTACAATTGAGGAAGAGGCAAAAAAATATATAATCAGTTTGGCGAATGGAGATGTTCGTAGTCTCATCAACATGATTGAATGCGTGTATTTTACTTTAAATGATGAAAAAACATTGACATTAGCCGCTGTCAAAGAGATTTTGCTAACAGCCAGTGTCAGTATAGACAAAAATGAAGATAGTTTTTATGATACCTTAAGCGGTCTTCATAAGTCAATCCGCGGAAGTGATGTAAATGCAAGTCTCCATTATCTGGCAAAACTAATCACCAGTGAAGACTTTTTACCTTTAATCAGAAGGCTCTATTGTATTTTCTATGAAGATATTTCCCTAGCAAATCCAAACTTAGGTCCTCGTGTAAAAGCGGCTTGTGAAGTGGCTTTAGAATTAGGAATGCCAGAGGCAGTCTTACCGCTATCATCAATAGTTGTTGAAATGGCACTATCACCTAAATCAAATTCTACCTACTTAGCAATTCATGCGGCGATGAAAGATATCGAAGAAGGTCGTAGTGGTTCACTACCCCTACATTTAAAAAATACTTTTTCTTTTGATCCTAATCAAGGAAGCTACAAATATCCTCATGATTACCCAGGAGCTTGGGTTGATCAACAATATCTACCGGATAAAATCAAGAATGCAAAATATTGGACTGCAAAACCAACTAGTCCTTATGAAGAAACATTAAAAGAACGCTATGAAGCGATTGAAAAGGCTAAGAAAAATAAATAGTCACAAAAAAAAGCATCAAAATACATCGATGCTTTATTTTTTAGTCTTTTCTTTATGTAAAGTCTGCTTTCTACATTTAGGACAGAACTTCATTTGTTCAATTCTGTCAGGAGTATTCTTCTTATTTTTTTCTGTTAAGTAGTTTTCCTCATTACAAACTGTACATCTCATTAAAAAAGTTACGCGCATAACAGTTCCTCCTAGATTTACTCACTCATGTATTATACACTAAAAGTGAGGTAAATGCAAGAGTTTTATCTATTTTATTACCCTTGATATGGAGGTCTGATGATGTCATAAGTTGAACGAATATGGAAGGCATTAGCAGCGTTTACTTCTTTAGCGGCAGGTATAATCGTTCTAACTGTGAACGTTTGGTCATAACCGACTGAATTATTAAAGATTCTCACTTGATATTCAACTTCAGTATCGACATTTGGATATGAGGTAATTAATCCATTGCTAGCAACATAAGGACTGTCCTCAATCAATTGGATGGTAAAACCTTTTAAGAATTTTGCAGCGTTATATTCCGCATAAACCATGTCCATGAAATATTCCCATTTACCCGCATGTCTCATTGTCATTGGACAGTCTTTACCTGAGAATGTATTATGTTGTTTTACAGCAAATACTGGATCTAATCGTTTTACACGGCATAGTTCACCGACTAATTTCGCAAGATTTGACCATGTATGCATGATGTTTTCGCTTTGATTTACTGATGATTCAATACCGATGCTATTCAAGTTACCGCCTTTATTAGACAATGTTTTGTATGTATTGCTCCACCAAATGGTACCGACATAGTAATTTCCGTTTGCACCAATTTTTGTATTAATTCCTGTATAAGGCAGACGGGTTTGTGAGTTAACGGTGATTACTGTACCACCATTAAAGGTTTGCGAAGCCTTTAAAGTTGACTTTTGATTGTTTACGATATAGTATCCATCATCACTAAATGTTACATATCCAGGAACATTTTCAGTCGCTTTAATGCCCGTGTCATACCATTTGTTCTTGATTGATGTACCATCACCAGCATGCCATGCAATTTCAGTAGTTGGAATGGATTGGAAAATGCCATCAGAACCTACAGAAAAATGCCACGAAGCACCATTACAGTTATTTGTATATTCACAATTTCCTAGTGAAGCACCTGATCCTTCATAACTTCCCGCCGAGTGAACTGTAATGAAATCAATACTTGATGCAGCTTTTTCAGGATAATTGGCAGCTCCCGATTTTAATCTATATCTTGTCTCATCAATCACTAAATCTGTGAAGAAATATTTGCTAATACTACCTGGTAAAAGTTTTAGTGGTCCACGATATTCATCTGCTGATTGTGCTTGCATACCATGAACATAAATTACTTCTTGTAATACTACATCATATTTAATTTGTTTAACCCAATTTTCTGGATTCATATAGCTTGGCATCTTAATCGAAATAGATGCGGAAACGGTTGGATCTACTGTAGATGTTGCCGTAAATACTACATCTCCACCTTGTGTGAAATTAGGAATACCATGTTCATTGATCGTAGCGATAAAATCCTTTGATGTTGTCCATACGACTTCAGGAGAAGCTGTTGCTGGAGTAACTGTAACATTTAATTTAATGGAACTATCTAAGAATATTGGTAAACTAGCATCCATAGTCACTTCTAAGGATACGGGGATATTCGGATTAGTGATAATAGATACAGTTGCTTCATAAGTATAATATCCACTAACACCGCGAATAACTACTTCACCAACAGCAACAGAGGTTACTTTACCCGTTCCATCTACAGTTGCCACTTTTTCTTCTAAAGTTGACCATTGAACATTTGGAGCAGGCGTACCATCAATTAAAAATTCTAATTGAGCGTGTTCTCCAAGATAAATGGTTGTAGGATTGCTAACAGTTATTTTTTGATAAACTTCTACTGTTACGCTAACCTTAGTTTCAGGGAAATCTTTTACCACTACTTCAATAGTTGCTTTTCCGCCCTTTAAACCTGTTACATTACCATTAGCATCTACACTAACGATAGTCGGTGCTAAACTTGTATATTGAATAGTAGCATCAGGATAAGTTCCTTTATCTAAACTTACCTTGATTTTATCCGTTAGGCTATCGCGTAAGGTAATATCTTTATTACTTACAGATAAAGTAGGTTTTACTTCTTCTATTTCAGCTTCTGCTACTTCGATAGAAAATGAAGTTTTGACGTTTACATCAGCAAGACAGGTCACCGTAATCGTAACTGTTCCTGCTTTTAAGGCCTGTAAATTTCCTGATGGATCTACAGATACAATTGTATTATCGCTTGATGCGAAATTGACCCCTTTATTTACCGCGTCGCTTGGGGTAATTGTCCATTGTAATTGGTTTGTATCTCCTATTTTCATCGTAGTAACTGGATTGGTTACTTCAACAGCAGTAGGTTTTACATCTTCTTTAATAGGGTCTTCTACTGGTTTGTCACATGCGACAAATAAAAAAACCGATAAAAGTAAAAAACATAAAACTGATAATTTTTTCATCGTAGTCTCCTTTTATAATCGTTTTAATTTTAAATATTACCTTAAACATTCTATCATAAACGTTTTATTTTTGCAACTTTTTCCTTCATTTTACTTAACATATAGAGAAAGCCCATACTTGATTTTCTCATAATTTTGTGATAACATAAATAGGCAATAATAACAAAGGAAATGTTCACAAGGAAAACGCTTATGAAAGAACTGAAGATCACTACTCCTCCAGTTGGTGAGGTAGAAAAACCAATTAAATTAAAAAGAGGAGAAAAGAAAAAACTTCGTGTCATTAATAAATTGATTGCTGGGGAAATTAATGGTCCTAAAGCAGCGGCGATGTTGAAGATTACAACGAGACAAGTTCGCAACTTAAAACGACAAGTTTTGAATGAAGGAGCAAATGGTGTTGTTCATAAGAATCGTTATAACAAACCAATTAATACCTATGATACAGAATTACGATTAGAAATTGCTCATATTTATCGGGTTGAATATCGCGGTACTAATTTTACTGAATTCGCAAAATTGATGCAAGAACGAGGCTACAATGTTTCACGTAGTACGATTTATAATATTTTACGTCAAAATCGGATTCGTTCCCCTCAACGCAAGAAAAAGAAAAGAAAGAAAAAAACTACAACAGGAATTGCTTTACCAAAAGCACCGAGTAGTAAAATATCTGCTAATGACAAGAAAAACAACTAAAGAAATCCAGATTGGAAATATAACCATCGGTGGTAATCATAAAATTGCCATTCAAAGCATGACTACTACTCCAACAAAGGATATCGAGGAAACAGTAAAACAGATTAACGAACTAGCAAATTATGGCTGTGATATTATTCGTGTTGCTGTATTAGACAAGGAAGATGCCATCGCCATCAAACAGATTAAAGAGCAAATCACCCTTCCTTTAGTTGCAGATATCCATTTTGACTATCGTTTAGCACTACTATCGATTGAAAACGGCGCTGACAAGATTCGCATTAATCCAGGCAATATCGGCTCTATTGAACGGATAAAAAAAGTGGTCGATGCTTGCAAGGAAAAAAACATTCCCATTCGAGTCGGTGTGAATAGTGGTTCGTTAGAAAAAGATATTTATGATAAATATGGTAAAGTTTGTGCTGAAGCCTTGGTTGAAAGTGCGAAACGCCATGTAAAGATTTTAGAAGATCTCCACTACACCAATATTGTGATTTCGATAAAAGCTTCGGATATTAAAACAACCATTGCTGCTTATCAACTAGCTAGTGAGAGTTTTCCCTATCCGCTACATTTAGGAATTACCGAAGCAGGAAGTAAAACAACCGGAACCGTTAAATCTGCCATTTGCTTGAGCGCTTTATTGGCTGCAGGAATAGGTGACACTATTCGCGTCTCGCTATCTGCACCACCGCTTGAGGAAGTAAAAGTTGCGAAAGAAATTTTAGCTGCTTGTGACTTATACCAAAAACCAACGCTAATCGCTTGCCCAACTTGTGGCAGAACGCAATATGATATGTTACCGATTGTAGATGAAATAGAAAAATTTCTCGAAACACTAGGAAATGTATCATTGAAAGTCGCTGTTATGGGCTGTATAGTTAATGGACCAGGAGAAGCTAAAGATGCTGATATTGGAATTGCCGGTGGTAAAGATGTGGTACTTCTATTCAAAAAAGGTCAAATCATCCGTAAAATCCCTGCACAAATTGCCCTATCTGAATTAAAAAAAGAAATTATATCTATGATAAGATAAAATGCACTGGATTTCAGTGCATTTTTTGTTTTCTCTACTCTTGTTTCTTATAATAAACCTAATTTTGAGCGAATTATCTTTATTTATGACCAAATTTATTTTTAATGATGGCTAATAAACCCAGAGATTTTCTTCTTTTAGATTTCTACTCTTCTTTACTCGTTTGACGAGAACGACGACGATAGATTTCATTCAATCTACTGCGACGTGCTTTTCTAGCTTCTTTTGCTATTTCTTCATTGCGTTTCTTTTTATATCCTGGTTTTACTTTTTTAGGCAAAGGAATTTTTTTGTGAAGTTCTCTTTCATCACGAGGAGTGATTCGTGGTTTTTTTGCATTTCTTTCTTTGGTTTCGACTAACTCCCCATCTTTTAAATCCTTGTAAATACAAACAAATCCCTTTGCCTGTAATTGATCTAAGTAACGACCATCTTCATAATCATAAAAGGAAATGGCGGTTCCAGTTGAAACAAAGCGAGCGGTCCTACCAATTCGATGAATATAGAATTCAATATCAGGGGGAAGTTCGTAATTAATAACGTGACTAACACCAGGAATATCCATTCCTCGAGAGGCGATATCGCTAGCAACAACATATTGATAATCTCCGTCTTTGATTCGTTTTAGTACTTGTTTTCGTTCCCTTGGTGCTAAATCACCAGTTAATTTCCCAATTTTAAAACCATGGGTACTCAAGTATTCGCCAATTTCATCGACCTTTATTTTGGTATTGGCAAAAATCAACACTAGATAAGGATGAAATGTCTCTAATAGTTTTACAAGTAACTCATCCTTATTTTTATTTTTGGTTGGAATAAAGACATGTTCAATCGTAGCTTTTGCTATTTTTTTGCCGATTAAATCAATTTTCTCGCAACCAGATAAGTACTTGTTTAGAAAGACGGTTAATTCTTGGGAAATGGTGGCCGAGAAAATGAGGATTTGTGGGGATAAAAAACGGGCAAAAATATGGTCGACTTCTGCTATTTCACTGCTTTCAAACACCATATCTGCTTCATCAATTACTACCATTGATACTAGATGAATCTTCAATACATTAGTCGTAATCGCCAAATCTTTGATTTTTCCCACAGTTCCTATCGCAATTTGTGGTTGGCTTTTCTCCAAACGACTAATCTCTTGATCGCGATCAGTTCCTCCAACATATAACCTGGTATCAATAGGAAAAGGTGAAAAACTGGTTAATTTTTCTATTTCTTGACTGATTTGGTGGGCTAATTCACGCGTCGGGACGATGATTAATGCTTGTAATGTCGCTTCTTCAGTAATTCGATTTAATAATGGCAATAAGTAAGCATGGGTTTTTCCTGTTCCAGTTTGACTAGTGACAATAAAATTAGCCTTACTTTCTATTTTTGTGATTACTACATCTTGTACTTCTGTAGGATTGGTAAAAGAAATCGCTTCTAGTCCACGATATAAAAAATCTTGAAAATGATAGGCTTTAAAATCTTTGTTTGATTTAGGACTCATGAACAACGCTTCCTTTCGAGATAGGGTAATCAGCTTCGGTTATTTTTACTTTAATTAAATCGTTAGGCTTTGCCATCAATGAGGGAAATTCCACTTCCAGATAATTGTTGGAATGACCAAAGGCGATTCCATTTTCGTTTTTCTCAACAATAATTTCGAGGATTTCCCCGAGAAATTGCCGGCGATATTCTAGCGCTTTTTTATGATTCAGAGCTAATAGTTCATTGACTCTTCTTTTCTTCGTTATCGCATCAACTGGCTGATCTAGAGTATAGGCTAGAGTATTTGGACGTGGAGAAAAAGGAAATATATGCATTTCACCAAAGTTCATCTGCTCGATAAATGCTTTTTCACTTTGAAAATCTGCTTCTGTTTCCCCATTAAAACCAGCTAAACAATCTGTTGTAATATTAATTTTCGGAAATTTTTTTCTGATTTTTTCAATTTTAGCTTGATATTCGCTAATATTGTATTTTCGATTCATTCGCTTTAAAACAGAGTCTGATCCAGCCTGTAGGGGAATATGAAGATGGTTACAAATATGCTCCTTATTTTCGTTCATCGTTGTTAATAATTCATCGCTAATCTCCGTTACTTCAATCGATGAAATGCGAATACGACCTAAATTTGACACGTTTTTAATGATTTCTCCAAGCAAATCATTTAAGCAATAATCCGTAAAATCTCGCCCATAAGTCCCCGTATTAATTCCCGTTAGGACAATTTCTTTCATTCCTTGTTCGGTTAATAACTTAATTTCGGCGATAACATCTTCTGGTTTTCTACTTCTGATAGTTCCTCTGGCATAGGGAATTATACAATAACTACAAAAGTTATTGCATCCGTCTTGAATCTTTACAAATCCACGAATTTTATGACTAAACTGTTTAATTTTCAATTCTTCATATTCTTTGATTTGTTGGTAATTGATTACAGAACAAGTTTGCTGTCGCTTTATGATACACTCTTCTACAAGTCCAATTAATTGACGACGATTAGAAGTGCCGATTACAATATCTACTCCGGGAATATTTTTTACTGTCTCAGCGTTTAATTGAGAAAAACAACCCATTACTGCAACAACCGCTTCTGGATTCTTTTTCACTGCTTGGCGAATCATTTTTCTACTCTTTGAATCTGCCATAGCAGTTACAGTACAAGTATTGATAATATATACATCACAAATTTCATCAAAATCGACTAACTGATAGCCTTTCCCAACAAATTCATTGATAATCGCTTCGGTTTCGTAGAGATTAACTTTACAACCTAATGAACAATAACTAATTTTCATCGGTTTCTCCTTCTTCAAATTGATAACTAATCACACTCATTACATATAAAGGGGCTGTTTCTGTCCGTAATATTCTTGGTCCTAAACCGACGAATTTTGCTTTTGTGTTTTGTAATAATTTGATTTCTTGTGGGCTAAAGCCTCCTTCAGGTCCAATAATCACGATGATACTTTTCCCCGTAAATGAGCGAAGGTTTTTTTCCAGGTTATAATCTTTAGCTTGACTTAATTTTTCATAAGCGACCAGACATAAATCATAGTTTTCAAACGATGCCAGCAATTTATCAAAAGAAACAGGTTCTTCAATTTTCATAATTCTTGTGCGCTGTGATTGTTCACTCGCTTCTTTGGCAATCATCTGATAACGATTTGTCTTTTTTTGATCTTGTTCTTTGATCTTCACCAGCGAACGTTCCATCATGACCGGTAAATAAAAGTTGGCTCCTAGTTCACTGATGCGTCGAATGACTTCTTCGGTCTTTTCCCGCCGAATTACTCCTTGAGCGATGGTTATCTCCAGTGGAAGTTCTACCTGTTCATTTCGTTCTTCAACAATCGTTAATATGACTTTATTATCAGAAAAACCAGTAATTTCAACTAAATAAGAATTTTCTTTTTCCGTGCATACAAGGACTCGGTCACCTGGCTTCATTCTCATGACATTTTTAATATGATGGTAATCTTGTCCTGAGATGATTACCTGGTTTTGTTTGATTGCGCTAGTATTAATAAAGTATCGTTGCATAACTAACTCCTATTTTTAATTATTATACCATATTTTTTCCCTTTTTATAAGAGCATATCGGTAGAATATGTTCCTTTTTTATATCTTGTCTCAATAAAAAAACCATCTTTTCATATTTTATAAAAAGATGGTTTATCAATAATCTAGATAACATTAATTGTTCTTAAAGAATTTTTTAATCTTATCAAAAATAGATTCTGCCTTTTCGTTGGTTCGTGATAATTTATTAAACAAATCTTTTTGTTCGGCGTTCAATTTGGTCGGTGTTACCACGTTCACTGCTACATACTGGCTTCCCGTGTTTCCACTGCGTTGGCTCGTGATCCCTTTATTGGCCAGTTTAAATTTTGTTCCCGTTTGCGTGCCTGCTGGGATTTTCATATCGACATTGCCATATAAGGTTGGTATGGTAATTGTTGCTCCTAAGGCTGCTTGTGAGAAAGTAATCGGCATTTCCATATAAATATTTAAGCCGTCGCGGACAAAAATCTCATGGGGTTTTACGATGACGTTGATGTATAAATCACCACTAATACCGCCACTAGGTCCAGCTTCTCCATATCCTGATAGTTTTAAGCCTTGACCATCTTCAATTCCTGAAGGTATTTTCACCTTGATTTTTGATAATTTTTTAACTCGTCCTGCTCCATTACAAGTAGAACATTTCTTTTTAATGATTTTACCGCGACCTCCACAATTCGGACAAACTGCTTCAGTTTGAATACGCCCAAACAAAGTCGATTGTTCCTGAACAATACGTCCTCTTCCCCGACATTTCGGGCAAACTTCAATATCGCTTTTTGATTCTGCTCCTAAACCACTACAGGTAGAACAGGTTTCATATTTGTTAATTGATATTTCCTTTTCTGTACCGAATGCAGCTTCCTCGAAGGTAACTGTAACCGAGGTTCTTAGGTCGTTACCACGAGTATTTGTACCGGATGATGAAGAGCGACGACCACCAAACATTGATGATAGAATATCTTCAAAGCCACCACCAAAACCACCAAAATCAAAACCGCCAAATCCTTGACCCATAGTTGGGCCTTCATGACCAAACTGATTATATTGTTCTCGTTTTTGCTGATCGCTTAATACTTCGTATGCTTCTTGAATTTCTTTGAATTTCTCTTCTGCGTTAGGCTCGGTGCTAACATCAGGATGATACTTTTTTGCCAGATTACGATACGCTTTTTTAATCTCATCATCCGTTGCAGTTTTAGAAACCCCTAGCACATCATAATAATCTCTTTTGGCCATAGTTTCCCTCTCTTATTCTAGTTACTTGAATCTTCGTACTCAGCATCAACAGCATCATCGCTGTCACTTGAGCCTTCATCTGTTGATGAATGATTAGCTTCATTTGCTTTTTGTGCTTTTTGATAAGCGCGCATTGCAACATTTTGACTAACCTTCAATAATTCTTCTTTCTTTTTCTTAATATCTTCTAAGTCTTGGCCTTTTAAAGCCTCTTCTAATTCTTTTGATTTCGCTTCAATGTCTTGTTTTTCTTGTTCTGTTACATCATCGCCTAAATCTTTAATCGATTTTTTAGCTGAGAAGATGATTTGTTCACACTCATTCTTTAAATCAGCTTCTTCTTTACGTAATTTATCGCTTTCTGCGTTTTCTTCCGCTTCACGAATCATCTTTTTAATTTCCGCTTCACTTAGACCCGAACCATTTTGAATCGTTACCGATTGACTCTTACCGGTACCCAAATCTTTTGCACTAACGTTAACGATACCATTAGCATCGATATCGAAAGAAACTTCGATTTGAGGAACACCACGTGGAGCTAAAGGAATATCTCCTAATTGGAAACGACCTAAGGTTTTATTATCTGAAGCCATTGGACGCTCACCTTGTAATACGTGAATATCTACCGCTGGCTGATTGTCGGCAGCAGTCGAGAATACTTGTGATTTAGAAGTAGGAATAGTTGTATTACGTTCGATTAATTTTGTAAATACACCACCTAGAGTTTCAATACCTAAAGATAATGGCGTAACGTCTAATAATAATACGTCTTTTACATCACCTGATAAGACACCACCCTGAATTGCAGCTCCCATAGCTACAACTTCATCAGGGTTAACTCCCTTATTAGGTCCTTTTCCTAATTCACGGGTTACGATATCTTGAACGGCTGGAATTCTTGTTGAACCGCCGACCAATAATACTTGGTCAATGTCTTTTGATGTCATCTTAGCATCTTTTAACGCTTGACGAACAGGACCAATTGTTTTTTCAACAAGGAATGCTGTCAATTCATCAAATTTAGCACGAGTTAAGCTCATGTTTAGATGAACTGGACCATGATCACTCATCGAAATGAATGGTAAGCTAATTTCTGCCTTAACCGTTCCACTTAATTCTTTCTTTGCTTTTTCGGCGGCATCTTTTAAACGTTGTAAAGCCATTTTATCTTTACTTAAATCGATACCTTCTTGTTTCTTAAATTCAGCAACCATATAATCGATAATCACTTGGTCAAAGTCATCTCCACCAAGGCGATTATTACCAGCAGTTGCGATAACTTCAAATGTACCATCAGCTAAATTTAAGATGGAAACATCAAATGTACCGCCACCCAAGTCATAAACTAAGATGGTATGCTCTTTATCGGTCTTATCGATACCATAAGCTAGGGCAGCTGCTGTTGGTTCATTGATAATCCGTTTTACATTTAAACCAGCTATTCTACCCGCATCTTTTGTCGCTTGTCTTTGAGCATCATTGAAGTATGCAGGAACAGTAATAACGGCATCGGTTACTTTTTCACCTAAATAACTCTCTGCAGTTGCTTTTAAATTTTGTAAGACCATCGCCGAAATTTCTTGCGGCGTATATTTTTTATTATTTACTTCTATTTTTTCAGTCGAACCCATCATTCTTTTAATTGAAGAAACGGTATTTGGATTCGTAATTGCCTGTCGTTTGGCAATTGCCCCTACCAAGATTTCCCCATCTTTAAATGCCACTACGGAAGGAGTAGTACGGTCACCATCCGCATTGGTAATAACAGTAGCAGTTTGACCTTCCATCACCGCTACGCATGAATTTGTTGTACCTAAATCGATACCTATTATTTTAGCCATATTTTATTCCTCCTATTTGTTTTCTTTTATTTTTTGTTCTGGCTTCTTATTTACTTTTACTAAAGAAGCTCTTAAAATTCTATCTTTAAATAAATAACCTTTTTGTATCTCTTGAATTACGGTGTTTTCGGCCTTCGTTTCATCCCAGTCCACTTCTACGGCATGATGATAACGAGGGTCAAATTGTTCACCAAGAGCTTTAATTGGTTTTACTCCCTCTTCTTCCAATATTTGCTTTAAACTATTATTAATCATGATGAATCCTGTCAGGAATCCTTTTAATTTTTCATCATCGGTTTCTATGTTAACCGCTTGATCAAAGATATCCAAAGCATTGACCATTTTTTCCATAATTCGTTGACTGCCGTATTTTCGTTCACGAATTCTTTCTTCGTCAATTCGACGTTTGAAGTTTTCTGTATCCGCCAATACGCGTAAGTATTGGTCTTTTAATTTTTTATTTTCTGCTAGAATTTCTTCATTATTAGTCGGTTCTACTTTTTCCACTTTCTCTGCTTCAAGAGCTGATGTATTCGTTTCCGTAGATGCCTCTTCTGTTTTTTCTAATTTTTCTTCTTCACGATATCTGTTACTCATAATCACACTAATCATAAATGAAGCTTTGCTTCCTTTATAATTTTTCCTTTCCTCTTTTGTTCGTTTTTAAATAATTCTTTTAATGTTTTTCGCTATATACTCTAACAATGGAATGATTTTTTGATATTCCATTCTCGTTGGTCCAAAGACAGCAATCGCACCATACTCACCTTCGGTGATTTCATAGGGAACCGTGATAACCGTGCAATCTTGCATAGCTTTAATTTGATTTTCGCTACCAATCCGAACGGTAATTCCAACATCACTGGTTCGGATTGCTCTAAATATTTCTTTGTGTTCAATCGCCGTTAATAATTCTTTTACTTTAGAAATATTTTGGAACTCAGGTTGACTCAGAATTTTATTTTGACCCGCTAAAAAGTATTTGTCTTTAGCCATCTCCGTAAATGTTCTGACAAAGGCTCCTACCAGTTCATCATAATACTCTACGTAATTATTAAGCGATTCGGAAGATAGTTTTTTTCGAACCACATCATCAATATCCGAGATCGGACAATCCTCTAGAATATCGTTTAAAAATTCAATGACTTTCTCAATGTCGCGAATACTGATATCTTCGGGAACGATGATTTTCTTACTTTCAACATAACCACGATCAGTAATCATGAGAATAACGGCATATCGTCCCGATAAAGAAACAAATTGCAGTTTCTTGATACGAGCATTATAACTCGCTGATCCCATGACTATCGAAGCATAATTGGTCAGTTCAGTTACTAAAGCCATGCTTTCTTTGATCGCCTGTTCGCGACTGATTAAATCGCGTTCCAAGATTTCATCGATCATTGGAAAGGACATTTCCTTACCTTCATGTTCAGATAGAATCTCTCTTACATATAATCGATAGCCTTCTTCAGAAGGAATGCGTCCACTAGAAGAATGCGTTTTTAAGATTAATCCCAGTTCTTCCAGAAAGGCCATATCATTACGAATTGTCGCTGGTGAAACATTTAATTTAAATTCTGGTCGTAATGTGAGAATCTTAGAACCGACTGGTTCAGCGGTTTTTACATATTCTTCAACAATTGCTTTTAGCACCATTCTTTGTCGCTTTGATATCATTTTCGCTCCTCCATTAGCACTTATCATCTATATATGCTAATATTATACACTAAGTTTTTAGCACTGTCAAGTGTTTAGTGCTAATTTTTTGAGAAAATTAAAAATCCTCAACAAACGAGTTGAGGATAATGATTATTTCTTCTCTTGCAAGGCTTGATCGATGGCATAAGCGGCCTTTTTACCAGCTCCCATCGCCAGAATAACGGTAGCAGCACCAGTTACAACATCACCACCGCCATAAATTCCTTTACAGGTTGTTTGGTTGTTTTCATCGACAATCAAACAATCATGTTGATCGTATTCTACTAGATTAGTGGAAGTTCTTAATAATGGGTTCGGATAATTTCCAATCGCCATAATCACTGTATCTACCTCAATAGCAAAATCAGAACCTTCTTTCGCAATCGGTCGTCTTCTTCCGCTGGCATCAGCTTCACCAAGGACCATTTCCTGGCAGATAATTTGCTTCACTCTACCATATTCATCAGCTGTTATCGCAATTGGATTCGTCAAGTTCTTAAAGATGATTCCTTCTTCTTGGGCGTGATGGATTTCTTCCAATCGTGCTGGCATTTCTTTAAAACTACGACGATAGATAAGATAAACATTAGCTCCTAAACGTTTAGC
>JAAYBG010000132.1 GCA_012718985.1 Acholeplasmataceae bacterium | reverse complement strand
TTCCTGCAAGTGCGGTTTATTCCACGGATTTACATTCTCTTGGGCAATATGTACAAGATGGTCAAAGAAAACTGTTTGAAACGGTTATCAATATAGTAAATCCAGAAAAGAATATCGTTTTAAATCGTGACAACAATAACTATGATGGTCTTAATTTTATCGCTGGTAAGTCGCTGGATTATATTGCGAAAAAAGCGATGGAAGGAACAATTCAAGCGCATGTTGAAGGAGATGTTCCCAATATAATTATCAACTTCAATAAAATTGATCAGTATGACATCGGTTTTCTTTTCTATTTCTTCATGTTTGCTTGTGGCATTAGTGGGTACTTATTAGGAGTCAATCCTTTCAATCAAGAAGGAGTAGAAGCATATAAAAAGAAGATGTTTGAATTATTAGGAAAACCAGGATATTAAAAAGCGAAGCAATTCGCTTTTTTTAAGAAATAATTAAGGTTAAGTTGTATAATAATAAGTATAGATGACAATATTTTAAAATACAAATAAATACAAATAAATACAAAAAGATTATTGACAATTTTAGTGGATTGTGATAATATAAATAAAACAGTAGAAATATTTGTATCAATCTAATTTATTGTAAAGGAGGAATAAAATGCCTACAAGAACATTTACAAACTTACCTAAAGAAAAAAGGGTAAGGATTTTGCGTGCCGCAAAAAAAGAATTTTCTAGAGTTCCTTTAGAAAAAGCTGTTATTGCCAATATTGTAAAAGATGCTGAAATCCCTCGTGGTAGTTTTTATCAGTATTTTGAAAATATTGATGATTTATTCATCTACTTAATTAACTATATGTATGGTATTGATCAAAAAAGATTTACTAAATACGTAGAAGAAAAAAATGGTGACGTTTATGAAGCTTTAAAGTTGAAGTTTTCTAAGGAAATTGACAAATTGACTAGTGAAGAAAATCGTCAATTTAGAATTAATGTTTTTTCAACATTATTCAACGATTCTAAGAAATCCAAAATGCATCTCAACATGATGGAAAAACAGAATCCCGTAGGAATTGTTAATTTCCCTGAAACACAACAAAAATCTAAGGCTGTTAATAGCTTTGCTGAAATAATTAAAATGATTGGTTTTTTCTGTTTACAAAAATATCTAGCTAATCAAGCCAGCGAGAATGAAATAAAATCTTATTACAATAGCTGTATTGATTTTATTAAAAGAGGATTTAATGGACCAAAAACTGCTTTTTAAAAAGCAGTTTTTTAATATTTATATGGTAAAAATCATTTTTGTATGATAGAATAGGAGTACAAGAAAATTTATAGCTATCGGTTGCATTTGATGCATTAATAGGGAATATGGTGAAAAACCATAGCAGCCCCCGCTACTGTAAGAGAAGAGCATAAATCAAGAATAAAGTCACCATATTTTTGGGAAGACGAGATTGTATGCGATGACGCTCAAGCCAGGAGACCTGCCAATAGTGATGAAGAAACTCATTTCGGTGGGAAGTGACGGTTGATAAGTAATTACAATATATCTACCGTTAGGTAGATGTTTTTTATTATAGAAAGGAGATAGTGTCAATGAGGAGAATGATAAAATTTCATCCATCTGTGATTATTACATTTTTTATTTGCTCGATATTTTATACCATGTATACAAATAATCCTTTAGTTATGGCATTATCTTTCTTTTGCTCTTTACTATTCTATTTAATACTTGAAGAAAAAAAATTGTTTTTTAGGCACCTTTTATTTACCTTACTCATCTTCGCTATCCTTACATTAACAAATCCACTCTTTGTTTCACGAGGGGAAACCATTTTGTTTACGATAGGGAAGAAAAACATAACCAAGGAAAGTTTAGCGTATGGAGCAACGATGTCAATGATGTTAACTGCAGTGATAACCTGGTTTAAATGCTACAATAAAATTATGACAAGCGATAAGTTCATTTACTTGTTTGGGAAAATACTCCCTAATGTTTCCACAATCATTTCTATGGGAATTTCTTTTATCCCTCGTTTTATTGAAAAGGGAAAAGCGATCAATTTAGCACAAAAAAATTTAGGATTATACAAAAAGAAATTCTTGAACAGAGTTAAATTAAATTTGCGTGTTTTTTCCTCGTTGATAACTTGGGCACTAGAAAATTCACTAGATACGGCGGATTCGATGAATGCGCGTGGTTATGGATTAAAAGAGAAAACAAATTTTTCTATTTTTAAATATAAAATTAGCGATTTCTTATTAACAATCATCATGGTATCATTGATGATATTCATCATTATTGGAAGTGCTTTAAAATATTTGGATTATCAGTATTATCCTAATTTGACACCACTAAACTTCAGTTTGATTAATGTTTTACTTTATCTAGCTTTGGGTTTATTAATGATGATTCCTACGATTATTGAAGTAAAGGAGAACCTAAAATGGAACTTTTTCAAATCGAAAATTTAACATTCACATACCCCAATGAAAAACTTCCTGCAATTAGAGATATTAATCTGTCGATTGAAAAAGGATCCTTTACCATCATATGTGGAGAAACCGGATGTGGTAAAACAACGTTATTAAAGATGTTGAAAAACGAATTGCGCCCTTTTGGTAAATTAGAGGGAGAAATTCTTTATGAAGGAAAACCATTAATTGGTATGGATAAGAAAAAATCAGTACAAGAAATCGGTTTTGTTTTTCAAAATCCAGCGAATCAAATTGTTGCTGACAAAGTCTGGAATGAATTGGCTTTTGGTTTGGAAAACTTAGGGACTCCTACTGCACAAATAAGGAAGAAGATAGCAGAAATGGCGAGTTTCTTTAATATCGAAGATTTGTTTCGAAGGGATACTGCGAGTTTATCAGGTGGTGAAAAACAACTTTTAAACTTAGCCTCAATCATGGTCATGGAGCCCAAGGTATTATTACTAGATGAGCCTACAGCACAATTAGATCCTATTTTTCGCGATAATTTTTTACGATTATTACATAAAATCAATCAAGAATTAGGAACAACGATTATTCTTGTAGAGCATCATTTAGAAGATGCCTTAACTTTGGCTGATAAAGTTATCGTGATGGGCTTTGGTTTTATTTTTTCTCATGATACGATCATCAATACATGTCAACTAATCAAAAGCAATCGTGATAAGTTCCCGTTAATCTCTAACTTCCCAACTTCTGTACAATTATATAATTCTCTAGATTGTGATGGAGAATGTCCGCTAAATGTTAGACAAGGAAAACAATTTATTGAAAACAACTTTTCAAATAAAATAAAAAACTTAGAACCTAAAGCTCCTTTGTTATCTTCTGAAAAAATTATTTCACTAAAAAACATTTCCTTTAGATATAGTAAGAATGATCCAGATATCCTTGACGATTTGTCGTTAGATATCAACAAAGGAGAAGTATTGGCGATTGTCGGTAGTAATGGTGCAGGTAAATCAACATTGTTACATTTAATAGCTGGTAATTTAAAACCATATCGAGGAAAAATTGTCATTCAGGGCAAGGATATCAATAAGTATAAAAACAATGAATTATATGACAATAATTTAGTTCTACTACCTCAAAATCCCGATGATTTGTTTGTTTTTGATACAGTAAAAGAAGAGCTTCTAGAAATGAAAGGAAGTATCCCTTCAGAAGAATTTTCTATACGATTAAATGAAATCATCAGCGATTTAAAATTAAAAGAATTGTATGATAAACATCCTTTTGATTTAAGTGGTGGAGAAAAACAAAAGCTAGCATTAGCAAAAATTCTCTTATTAAAGCCAAAAATTATTCTTTTGGATGAGCCGACAAAAGGTCTTGATGGAATATTTAAAATTCATCTAACTGAAATTATTAAAAATTTGCAGAGAAAAGGGATTACAATTGTTCTTGTTACCCATGATATCGAGTTTTCAGCAATGGTTTGTGATGAGTGTGCATTGCTGTTTGATAATAGTATCATCAATAAAGCAACAAGAAATGAGTTCTTTTTGAATAATAGTTTTTATACCACTGCAGCTAATCGTATTACAAGAGATAGGTATAACAATGTTATTACTGTTGATGATGCTATCGATATCATTAGAAGGAATCAAGTTTTATGAAAAAATATCTTATTTATTTGATTGCTTTTGTTATTGTGCCGGCTTTAGTGTTAATTGGTGTGTTTGTCTTTGAAGATCAGCAGTATGATTTCATTTATTTATCAATAGCTTTATGTAGTTTGCTTCCTTTTTTTCTTGCCTTTGAGAATCGATTTCCTCAAGCAAGAGAAATTGTGTTAGTTGCTGTATTGACTGCGATTGCTGTTGCTTCAAGAATTATTTTTGCTTGGGCACCTAGTTTCAAGCCGGTAGCAGCTATTATCATCATTGTTGCGATTGCTTTTGGGAAGGAAATTGGCTTTTTAGTAGGAGCATTGACGGCATTATTATCCAATATTTATTTTGGTCAAGGACCATGGACTCCATTTCAAATGTTTGGATGGGGATTTGTTGGTTTTATAGCAGGGATGCTTCGTCGAACATTTATAATGAAAAACATCGTCTTTCTGAGCATTTTTGGTGTCTTGGCTGGACTTATCTATTCTCTCATTCTTGATGTTCAAACGATGTTTATGATTGATAATGGTTTTAATTTTCCTCGTTATCTTGCAATTGTTGCCAGTAGTTTTCCTATTACCCTAACCTATATGATATCTAATGCCATTTTTTTAGTCTTATTGGGAAATCCTCTCTTAAAAAAGTTTTCTCGAATTAAAGAAAAATACGGGATATTTAGTAATTTAGAAAAATAGTAGAAATACTATTTTTTTGTTTTTCATAATGAAAACGTTTTATATATTGAAAGCATAAAATAAATTTGAATATAAAACGTTTACATGTAGACAACTAATTTTTTTTTGATATAATGTTTACAATAATATAAGTAAATGCAATGAGCAGAAACAAGTAGCTAATGAATTAGTTTCTAGAGAGTTATCGTTTGGTGTAAGATAACAACTAAGTGTTTGTGAAAATCATTCTGTTAGCAGCCGTCTGAAAGGAAAAGATTTCTATTAAGATGGGACGTTTGGTAAGCGTTAAAATACCGATAGTGTGTTTGCACTGTCCCTGAGCCGATTATTCAAGATGAATAATAAAAAGAGTGGTACCGCAGAAGCTTCAAGCCTTTGTCTCTTATACAGATAAGGCTTTTTATTTTTCTCTAGCATACTTATATTACAGAAAAGGAGAGAATTTATGAAAAAATTATTTAGTTTTTTAGTGTTGTTAGTTGCTGCGTTTGTATTTACTGCTTGTGGCAATAAAGATGGAAAAGAAACTGTTGACTTTGGAATGTTAGGTCCTTTTACAGGAGCTTTAAGTCAATATGGTGAACCTGCTCGTAAAGGAGTAGCGTTAGCAATAGAAGAAATCAATAAAGCAGGAGGAATTCTTGGGAAACAAGTAGTTCTTCATGCTGAGGATGATGAAGGTGATGCTCAAAAAGCATTAAATGCCTATAATAAATTAGTTGATTCAATCGATTTTCTAATTGGTGAGATTACCTCAGGAAATACAGAAGTAATTGCTGCAGAAGCACAAAAAGATGGATTACCAATGCTGACTCCATCTGCAACAGCTGCAGGTATTACTTTAAATAGAAGTTTTGTTTTTAGAGTTTGTTTTTTAGACCCTGATCAAGGGGTGTCAATGGCAAATTTTGCGGCTGATACTTTGAAAGTTACTAAAGTTGCAGTTGCTTATGACAATAGCGATGATTATTCCAAAGGTGTTGCTGCGGCATTTAAGAATCAAGCCGAAGCCAGAGGATTAACAATATTATTCTATGATGGTGGAGTTGTCGCTGATTCTGCAGATTATAAAGCATTGGCAACAAAGATTAAAAATAGTGAAGCTCAAGCTGTATTTATCCCTATCTATGCAGGTAGCATTGCAACTCTTACAAAGGATGTTAGGGCTGCTGGATATACATTACCACTATTAGGTGCTGATGGTTGGGATGGCGCCTCAACAATCCTAGCTGGTGAAGATGGGAAAGGTGATGTTACACCATTAAATAATTCTTACTTCTCTAATCACTATGCTGCTGATGATGAAAATGCCAAAGCGTTTGTCGCAGCATATAAAGCAAGATATGGTGAAAGTCCAAACGCATTTTCTGCCCTAGGATATGATGCTGCTTATATTGCGAAGGCTGCTATTGAAAAAGCAGGCACCACAGATAAATCAGCAGTAGTTCAAGCTCTTACAACAGTAACTTATTCTGGTGTTACGGGTGAATTTACTTATAATGAAACAGGAAACCCTGTTAAGAAGATTGTTATTTGTGAATATGTTAATGGTGTAGTTACCTTTAAAGAAAGCAAATAATCAGATGATGAATTAGGAATCACTTTTGGTGATTCCTAATGTTATGAGGAGGGAACAATGAGTAATATCATTAATCAACTAATAAATGGTATCCAAAAAGGCAGTATATATGCTTTGGTAGCACTTGGTTATACAATGGTATACGGAATTATAAAATTAATTAACTTTGCTCACGGCGATTTTATCATGGTAGCTTGTTTCATAATTTATTCTGGGATTATTTTATTTGGACTACCAATATGGCTATCGTTAATTTTATCGTTAATTTTTGCTGTGTTGCTGGGTGTCGTTACAGAAAAAATTGCGTATAAACCTTTAAGAAATTCACCACGTATTACAGCTCTAATCACGGCGATTGCGGTCAGCCTTTTATTACAAAACATATCACAAAAAATATTCACCAGCAATCCAAAAATTGCTCGTGAACTCATAGAATTACAGGTTTATCATATTGGAGATATCGTAATTAATAATATTGCCATTATTACTATTAGTGTTTCGATTATATCAATGATATTACTAGCGATTTTTGTAAATAAAACGAGAACGGGAAAAGCGATGAGAGCGGTTAGTGAAAATCCAGATGCTGCTCGTTTGATGGGTATCAATAATAATAAAACAATTACTATTACATTTGCGATAGGTACTTTATTAGCCGGGATAGCAGCCATCATGTATTACTCATATTCAGGATATTTAACACCTACCTTGGGTGGGAAATTAGGTTTATATGCTTTTGTTGCTGCGGTTGTTGGTGGAATAGGCATTATACCAGGAGCAATGCTTGGTGGATTTTTAATAGGGATTATCGAGGTACTACCTTATATGGTGGGAATAGCACCTGAATATTCTGATATTATTTTGTTTGGAACGCTAATCTTGATTTTATTGTTTAAACCAACAGGAATTCTAGGCAAAAACGTTGGGGAGAAGGTGTAATGATGGAAAAGAAAGTTATCTATCGTTCTACGGTTAATCCTAATTTAAATAAAAAACGTTGGCTAGTTAATCTTATCTCATTGATATTATTACTTGCATTGATATATGTTGTTTTTGGAGCTTCTTTTTCAAAGGATATCTTTAAAACAATCTTGGGAATGAATTATCGACAATTTGTATCTATCTTTATTTCTATTTTATATACGATTATTCTTGCTGTTTCTTTGAATTTATCAACAGGTTGCCTTGGCGAAATGGTCCTTGGACATGCAGGCTTTATGGCTGTTGGTGCTTATGCAGGAAGTTTATTCTTGAAATATTCTGGAGCAGCAGCAGATGATAACATGGCGACTATCATTGCCATTTTAATCGGCTTTGTTTCTGCTGGAATTATCGGCTTTTTAGTAGGAATGCCAGTTTTAAGGTTGCGTGGAGATTATCTAGCAATCATTACTTTAAGTTTTGGTCAAATTATTAGTACCGTTATTAAACTGCTTAACTTTGATGGATCGGGAAAACTAACAGGGATTCCATTAAATAGGAATATTATGCTCTATGCGGTCATCGTCATTATTATCGTCTTGGTTATTTTTACGTTTATGAAATCGCGGCATGGGAGAGCAATTTTATCAATTCGTGAAGATGCAATTGCGGCAGAAGCAAGTGGTATACCGGTAACAAAATATAAAGTGGGTACCTTCACTTTTTCAGCTGCACTGGCAGGAATTGCGGGAGTTTTATTTGCCCAAAACATTGGTGTTTTACAACCTGTAAAATTTGAATTCAATTATTCAATTGAAATCCTTGTAATTGTAGTATTGGGTGGATTAGGCTCATTTACTGGTTCTATTGTAGCGACTATTGTTTTGCTATTATTACCAGAAGTATTGCGATTCCTTCAAGATTATCGATTGATTATTTATTCAACATTATTAATTATCATTATGCTAACAAAACCAAATGGATTGTTAGGCAGATATGAATTTTCTGCTTATGCGACGTATAAAAAAATGGTTAGATTTTTCAAGATGTTCCCTCAGAACATTAAGAATCTGCCACAAAATATTAAGAAGTTATTGTTGAAAATTAAAGATTTCTTTAAATATTTTGGTCCGAACATGAAAAAGATTTTTAAAAAAATGGGGAACAATATAAAAACTTTCCTAAAACGGGGAGGTGCTTCTGATGAATAAAGCAATTAATCAAGAAGAATATGTTTTAAGAGGGGAAAATTTAGGTATCAATTTTGGAGGTTTAAAAGCGGTAGAGGATTTCAACATTACCATCAAAAAAGGAGAACTGGTGGGGTTAATTGGCCCCAATGGCGCAGGTAAAACAACCGCTTTTAATCTATTGACAGGAGTATATAAACCTACTTTTGGTGATATTTATTTAAATGGAGAAAAAGTAACCAAGATGTCGCCTCACCTTCGTGTTACCAAAGGCATAGCAAGAACATTTCAAAACATTCGTTTGTTTAAGAAACTATCTGTTTTGGATAATGTTAAGGTAGCCTTCAATAACAGCATGAAATATTCTCCACTTACTGCTACACTTCGACTACCGAAATTCTGGCAAGAAGAACAAGAAATTGATCAAAAAGCGAAGGACATTCTAAAAGTATTTAATTTAAATGATGTAGAAGAGGAATATGCTTGTAACCTACCTTATGGAAAACAACGAAAGTTAGAAATAGCAAGAGCAATTGCTACAAACCCACAAATCATTTTATTGGATGAACCAGCGGCAGGAATGAATCCAACAGAAACAGAAGAGTTAATGAGCACAATCAAATTAATAAAAGAAAAGTATCAAGTCACAATCTTGTTAATAGAACATGATATGAAATTAGTGATGGGCATTTGTGAGAGAATTGTTGTTTTAAACTATGGTAGAATTATTGCTTTTGGGAATCCGCAAGAAATTCAAAGTAACAAAGATGTAATTACTGCCTATCTTGGTGGCGAGGTGGAATGATGGAAGGATTGATTGTTGAAAAACTAAATGTTAGTTATGGAATGATTCATGCTATTCATGATGTCAGTTTAAAAGTCGCAAAAGGAACTATTGTAGCCTTTATCGGTGCTAATGGAGCAGGAAAAACAACTATTTTACGAACAATTTCACGATTAAAGAAAGCAGATAGTGGAAGTATAACTCTTGATGGTGTTGATTTATTGGCAAAAGAAGCCCATACGATTATAGACTTGGGAATGACTCATATTCCTGAAGGAAGACAAGTGTTCTCAACTATGACAGTAGAAGAAAACTTAGAAATGGGAGCTTATCCATTAAAAGACAAAAAAGTGATAAAAGAAAATCTAAAAGATATATATAAAAGATTTCCCCGTTTAAAAGAAAGGCGCAAACAGTTAGCAGGAACCTTATCCGGTGGCGAACAACAAATGTTGGCAACTGCACGGGCATTAATAATCAAGCCGCAAATAATTTTAATGGATGAACCTTCAATGGGCTTATCTCCAATTCTTGTGAATGAAATATTCACAATTATAAAAGAGATAAACCAAATGGGGACTACAGTTTTACTTGTTGAACAAAATGCTAAAATGGCATTGTCAATTGCTGATTATGCTTATGTTATTGAAACTGGTAGAATTGTCTTAGAAGGAGAAGCAAAAAGCCTTTTAGAAAACGATGCGATAAAAAAAGCCTATCTTGGTGGATAAAGAAAAAAACTTAGAAAATAAATTTTCTTAAAAAACGAATTTTCTTAAAAAACGAATTTTCGTTTTTTTTATTTAGAGATAATATCTAGATTTATACATGAAAATATGGTACAACCCGAGTTTGCTATTTCATAGAAATCTCCTTAGTTTATTTGCAGCATCTTAAATCATACTGATTTCTATAAACTTTTTCAATTGTTATTTGTCGCATTTAGATGTGGAAGATACCTATGAAATATTTAATTATAAAACGCTTGCATTATAAAAAGTATTATGCTATAATGACTTAAATTAAATTTAAAATTAAAAAAATTAATAGAAAAGGTGGTAACCATTATGAAAAAAAGAGTTGAAAATAATTACTTAGTTTATAAAGTTATAGAAGCATTTATATGCATAAAGCATATGTTTACCATTTTTTTTGGTTAATTTTTGCAATAATAATATAAAATAATTATTTAAACTCTTGATTTCATAATCAAGAGTTTTTTTAATTGGATTGGAGTTATATGGAAAGTAAAAAATTAAAAGAGATTGTTTTTTGTAAAATTATGGAATTATTAGATGTTGAAGATGGACATATTAAAATGAGTTTAAAAAATGACTTAGGTGTTTAAATGGATAATTTTAAAAAAATAATTAAAAAATTTGATGGATTAGCATGGAACAACATAAACTTGCTTTGTTTAGAAAAGGGGAAAAATTATTTTAATGAATTTGTGAAATTTTACTTTATGTGCAATACAAAAAAATTAGAAACGATAACAATTCATTTTTCTATACCGGAGAGTATTTTACCAAAAATTGATGTTGAACATCATATTTTTTTGGAAGATTATTTTTTACGTGATTTGTCAAGTAAAATTCAAAAATTCAATGAGGATGCTCATGGTTTTAATGTTAAATCAACATATGGGATTATAGTTATACAAAACTATGATCAAACAATAAGCAAAAGAAATTCATTTTTTTATAATAAAATTGATAAATCATTAAATTTTTATTTTAAAATTAGATTTCCATTAAATAATAACAAAATTTTCGCCAAGACTACTATACAATTTGTTACAAAAATCATTAGCTTGGTAAAAGAATCATTTAAAAAAATTGATAGTGAAGATTTTTTTAAAAGACTAGATATATATAAGAAACAATTAGCAATAAGAAAATTTTTAGATGATAATGAATATGTTTGTTTTATTGCAAATGGAAGTATTCTTCCAAGATTAGGAAGTAGTGATTTAAAAGATATTAATTCCATTCCTTTTTTGTCACCAAAAGAATATGAATTATCAATTAAAATTAATAATAATACAATTATAGGTATGGGAATAAAAAAAGGAATAACATCTATAATAGGTGCTGCTTTTTCTGGGAAATCAACTTTACTTAATGCAATAGAAATGGGTATATATAATCATATTTTTGGTGATGGAAGAGAATATTGTATATCAAACATATCAACTATTAAAATTTCTTCTGAAGACGGCAAATATATTAATAATATGGATTTATCTCTCTTTGTGAATAATGAAGCATTTGACTCTAGAAATTTTAACACGTTATGTGCTAGTGGTAGTATTTCGCAAGCATCAAATTTAGTTGAAGCAATATTGGTAAATTCTAAATTGATTTTAATTGAAGAAGATTATAGTGCGTTAAATTTCTTAATTAAAGATCATAAAATGAAGGAGATTGTCCATGATGATTCAGTAGTTCCTTTTTTTGATCTTCTTCCTCAATTGGTTGATTTAGGGATTTCTATTATTATATGTTCGGGAGCAATGAGTGCATTTTTGGATTATTCTGATCAAATTATTATGATTAATAAATTTGTGTGTTATAAATTTGATAAGAATAAAATAAGCCTAATAGAAGTTAATCGTGATAAATCGGAAAAAATTAAAAAAATTAAAAGATATTTAAATAAAAAAATAGACTTAAAGTCATTGTTTTTTAAGGAAATTAAATTTTTATCTGATAAATTAATCAAAATAGATGATTATGAAGTTGACATTAAGCGAATGACTGCAATAACAAATGCTGAAAAAATAAACACATTAGTTATAGCTGCTATTCAAGTTTTGGGGAAGCCAGAAAACTATAGCAAGTCATTATTAGAAAATTGCGAAGAAGTATATTCAAATTTTTTTAATGATAATTGGTCAAAAGTGTCATTATCAAACTTTTACTTATATGATATGTTTTACGAAGAAGTAAGGATAATTGATATTTATTTTTTTGTCAACAGAATGAGAGGTTTGCAATTTGAAAGAAATTAAAAAAATAAATATTTTTAAAATATTTAAAAATATTGTATTTTCTATTAGAATAATAAGAACTATAAAAAAATACTTTTTTTTGAAAAAAATAATTAATATGATAATAAATTCATTGTTGATTTTTACAGTTCCTCTTATTCTTAAAAGATTTTTGCATGGGATAGAAAATAATTTATCAATTGATGAAATCATATATGAGTTACTTTTTTTAAGTATATTTTGTATGATGACAAGTATAATAGAATGTATTTTGAAAAATTCTATTAATTATGATATAGAAGTGATTAATACAAAATTATTAAAACAATTTAATGAATCCACTATTAAAATTGATTATGAATTCTTAGAACGACCTGAAATACAAGATATGTATGAATTAGCAAATGCAAGTATAAAAACTTACAGTGGAATGTTTGGATTGACTATGCAATTTATAGATGTTTTAGGTTATATAATTTCTTTTTTAATATCAGGAATAATTATTGTTGAAATTAACGTTTACTTTGTTTTTATAGTAATAGCTGTATCATTATTAAAAATTTATTTAGAAAAAAACAAACAAAAAATAAGAAGTAGAAATTTAAAAGAAAAATTACCGCCACACAATAGGAGAATAATATATTGCAATTCGGTTGCTCAAAATATAGGTTTTGCTAAAGATGTTAGATTATATGATGTTTATAATTATATAAAAAAAGAAAGAAATAAATCTGTAAAAAATTATATGGGTTTGGTGGATAATAACCATAGAATTAGTTTTATTTTTTACTTTTTAGTTTATTTTTTGAATTTTGTATTAGAGGTTTCAATGTACATTTTTTTAGTTTTAGATGTAGTAAAAGGAATGCCTATTTCGGATTTTACTTTTTCTATTGCCTCGGTAACAATTTTAATAAGTATGATTAGCAAGTTAGTTATAAATTATGGCAATATATATAAAAGTAGTTTATCTGTAGATGATTATATTAGTTTTAGTAATTTTTTTGATATGGAAGATTCTGTTGGACAAGATATTGATTTATCCACATTTAATATTGAATTTAAAAATGTTTATTACAAATATTATCTACAGGATGATTATGCATTGGAAGATGTATCATTTACAATTAAAAATGAGGATAAAATAGCATTGCTAGGGATTAATGGTGCAGGTAAAACAACACTTGTTAAATTAATATGTGGATTATATAAACCAACAAAAGGAGAAATATATATAAATGGGGTTAATATTACAGATATAAGAAAAGAATGTTTGTGGAGAGCAATTTCTCCTGTATTTCAGGATTTAGTTTTGTTTCCGTTTACAATATTAGAAAATATTATTGATAACGATGATCTAGATATAAATAAAATTAATAATGTTATTAGATTAGTAGGTTTAGAAGAAAAAATAAAATCTCTTAAGAGTGGATATGATACAATTTTATCTAGAAATCTTTATGATGAAGGCATAGATTTATCCGGTGGAGAGTCACAAAGAATATTAATTGCAAAGGCTATTTATAAAAAATCTTCTTTGATTATTTTAGATGAACCAACAAGTGCTTTAGATCCGTTGGCTGAAGCTTCATTTTATGAAAATTTCGATAATATTATTAATCGTAGGACTACAATTTTTATTACACACAGGTTATCAGCAACTAAATTTTGCGATAAAATTTTAATGTTTGAAAATGGAAAATTGATTGAAGCAGGTAATCATTTTGAGCTTATGCAACTTGACACTCTATATAAAAAACTTTTTGAAACTCAATCTAAACTTTATCAAGAGGTGAAAAATGATTAAAAAATATAAAATAATGTATAATAATATTAAATTTTTTATTCCATTATTATTGAGGAACAATCCGTTTTTTATATTATTTATGTTGCTGGATAGTATTTTTACAGCAGTTGCTCATTTGTTTAAATTGTTTTTTATTCAGCAACTAATTGTATATTTAATGGAGCAAAAAAATCTAAATGAAATTATTAAATTTATAGTTTTGTTTGGAATGATTTTTCTATTAATAAATATTTTTACAACTTTATTAAATATATTAAATCAAAACTTTGCTCAAAAAGCAACATTTAAAATTGAAGAATTGTTTAATAATAAAATATCAACATTTGACTATCAATATATAGAAGATCCAGAATTTTGTGATAAAATAAGTTACGCGAAAAAGAGTTTATTTGAATATAGTGGAGGTATATATTCAATAATTTATACAATACGCAATATATTATCAAATATGATAACAATAGTAGGAATATTTAGTATAGTTTTAATAACTAAAGGATTTTATATTATTATATTATGTATAATATGTTTGATAATAAATGGTCTATTATATAATAGACAACAAAAAATTAATGAATCATACAATAGATCAATTGTTAGATTATCTCGTAGGCAGTTTTTCTATAATAAAAATATATATAATTTTGAGTATCAAAAAAATTTAAGACTTTTCAATAATAATAAGGTGATAAATAAAAAATGTGATGAATTGAATAATAATATTTTTAATGAAAATAAAAAATTATATAAAAAAATTACATCTTTAGAGTGTTATGGACATATTACTAATTATATAATAAAAAATTGTTTAATGTTTATAATGCTGTTAATTTCTTTTTATAACAAAAGCATTGAAATTGCTACTTTAATTTTATTATATAATTCTATTACTGTGTTTGATAATGCAAGTACTCAACTAGTATATACATTAAATCAATATTTGACTGATTGTACGTATCAAAAAAATTTTATTGACTTCATGAGTGAAAAAACGGAGTCTAAAAGCGGAAAAAAACAAATTGATAAAATTGAAATGATAGAGTTTAAGAATGTATGGTTTAAATATCCTAGAACTGAAAAATATATTTTAAAGAATTTTAACCTGAAATTTTCTTCAAATGAAATAGTTTCTTTTGTAGGTGAAAATGGAAGTGGAAAGACAACTGTAATTAAGTTATTGTGTAGATTATATAATCCCGATAAAGGTATTATATTAGTTAATGGTATAGATATTAATGAATATATTTATAGTGAATATATTGATAGGTTGTCAACGATTTTTCAAGATTATAAAATAATGTCATTTTCCATTAAAGATAATATATGCTTTAATGATTATGATGAAGAAAGATTAAAATTAGTTTTTGAAAAATTAGATTTATGTGATTTTATAAATAATTTACCTAATAAAGAATTAACATATGTAAATAAATGGTTTGATAAAAAAGGTATTCAATTTTCAACTGGTGAATTACAAAAAATAGCTTTTTGTAGAAGTTTATATAAGGAAAGTGATGTAATTATATTAGATGAACCAACAAGTGCTTTAGATCCAATATCAGAATTTCAAATTTATAATAGTATAAGAAATATAATTGATAATAGATGTTCAATTTTTATTTCTCATAGATTAGCTAGTTGTAGATTTTGTGATAGAATATTTGTTTTTAACAATGGCGTAATCGCAGAAGAGGGAAATCATGAAGAACTAATGAAAAATGATAAATTATATAAAAAAATGTTTAGTAAACAAGCTAATAATTATAAATATTGAATATACTGATAGGAGGGAGTTAGAATGGCTTTTATTGGTTTAGTAGGAGAAAATTCTCTAGAATATATAGAATTATTATTAGAAATATGGAAAGAAGGAGATTGTGCAGTTTTAATTGATTATAGAACACCAATATTTTCTATTATAAATATGCTAAAAGAATATAGCACAAAAAAATGTTATATTGATAAAAAGTTAATAAAATCAAATGAAATTGATAATATAGATATATCTTTTATTAAATATGATTCCAATTGTAATGATGTATTACTTGTACCTAAATATATTTATTCTTTATTTGCTCCGAATTATAATAATAATCCTGCAGTAGTTATTTTTAGTTCAGGAACAACAGGTAGCTATAAAGGAATTATTATGTCTCATAATGCCATTAATTTGAATGCTGATATGATTATAAATAAGATGGGTTTAAAACAAAATGATTCTTTGTATATAATTAAAAAATTTAGTCATTCATCTACTTTAGTTGGAGAATTACTAGTATCTTTGAAAACTAATATTAAATTATATATTGGACCATTGATTTTACCGCCAAGAATTATTTTAAAAAATATAGAATTATACAAAATTAGTGTAATGTGCATTAATCCAAGCATTTTAAAACTATTTATACTTGAATGTAGTAAGAAAAAATATTCTTTATATAATTTGTCAAAAATATTTTCAAGTGGTGACAAATTATATTTAAATGATATTGTGAAAATAGAAGAATTGTTGCCAAATATAAAACTATTTAATATGTATGGTTTGACTGAAGCAGGACCTAGAGTTACAATGCAGGATATAACACATTGCACAAAAACTTCTGTTGGTATTCCATTAGAAGGAGTAGAAATAAAAATAATTTGTAATAACAAAATTTCTTGTGGCTATTATACGCATGGAGAAGTATATGTAAAAACTCCTTGTTATGCATTGAATTATAATTATAAAGAAAATAATGAAGAAATATGGATACGTACTGGAGATATAGGATATGTTGATGAAAATAATGAATTATATATTGTTAATCGATTAGATGATGTTATATTGTTAAATTCCCATAAGATATATCCGTATTTCATTGAAAATAAAATGTTAGAATTATTTAGAATTGATGATTGTGTTATTTTAAAATGTTATAATAAACTAAAAGATAAATATATTATTTGCTGTGCATATACTGGTGAAAAAATGAATGAGTTGCATATAAAAAATATATTAAAAGATTATTTGATAGATTATGAAATTCCTACTTTATATTTTCATTTTATTGAAATTCCAAAAAATTCAAATGGTAAAACAGATAGAAAAAAAATAAGAAAACACATTGAAAGTATGATGAACTTTCACATACAAAAATGAGAAGCTTTAGGATGAACTATGAGAAAACTAATAATTGAAAATTTTGAAAATGAATACAGTATAGAAATTAATAATTGTTTAGATTACAAAATCGCTGGTGCTTCAAGTGTATTTAATAAAGAATTTTTAAGGATATATTGTGCACAATGGAGCATTTACACAAATTGGTCTAAATATAACAATTATGAAATTCAAAACATTATTTTGCAAAATTTTGGTCTAAAAAAAGAAAAAATACATACAAAGAATAATGACTTGATAAATGTAATTAAGGATAATATAGATAAAGGGTACCCAATATTATTTTTAGTTGCGACTAATACTTTATTTTTTTCTATTTCATATAAAAAAGATGCTAGCAAATACTTAAGACACAATTTACTAATAACAGGATATGATGATGAGAAAGAAATTATATATATTAGAGAAAATAGTATAAATAAAGATTTTTATTATAAAATTTTTAAGTCACATCCATTTATGGAATATCAATTAACTTATGAAATGATAAATGAAATTTATAATAAAAATTATATATTATTTAATGAATATGAAAAAAATTGTATAGAAATTATTAAAAAAAATGATAATATATCTTCTTATGATTTGAAAATAAGTACATATAATTTACTTGTTGAGTTGTTGGAAAAAAAAGACGACCAATTAATTTGTAAAATATTAAATATGATTGATAATGAAGCTTATGATGAAAAATTTCTAAAAGAACAATATCATCGAAACTATTTGCAATCAATTTATGCCATCTCAATTTTTTTGTATAACGAATTTGACATTAATGGATATAAAGGTGATATTTTTGAGGAGTTCCTAAATATAAGGCAAAATATTATCAATGCGATTACAAAAAAGGTTGTAAAAAATAGCGAATTTGATAAAGAAAATTTATTGAAATTTATAAATTTGTTAATACAAAACAATAGTTTATTATTAGATTTTTTAAAAAAACAAAATAATAATAAAAATGAAAAAATAATAGAAAATAATTTATTATTTGTTACAGGGACTAGCATTACAACTGATAGCAATATGGTTGATGAAAATGGGGTAGAGTATTCTGCTAGTTGCTTTTTATACAAACAGGACTATATTGCTGATAATAATTATTGGGTTAGTAAAGTAAACGATAATGTTCATTGGTTGAAAATTGAATTTCCAAAAATATATAATGTGAGAAAAATATCAATAGAATATAGCAAATATATTAATTCTATATGTTCTGATTATGATATTCTATATAGTATAGATGGAACAAGTTGGAATTTATTAAAATCAGTAAATAACAATGATAAGAATATCAATGAATTTGAATTTAATAATGTTATTTTGAAACAAATTTTGATTGAATTTAGAAAAAATAGAAGCTATGTAAACAAAACGATAGTAAGAAATTTATTTATTTATGGAAGTTAATAATTATTTTGATGTTCACTTTACATTTGTCAATGATATTTAGATATAATTAATGTAACCAAAAGATATAGTTAACTTTTAGGGTTTGATATATGGCTGTTGATATCTAGTCCTATATCTTAACTGTTTCTTATTTAGAGAGAATATCTAGATTTATACATAAAAATATGGTACAATATACAAGCAATGAGATGTTCCTTGCATAACCATCTCTTAAAAAAACAAGGAGAATAAAAATGAAAACAAGGAGTAGAATTTATCAAATTATTAGGTTAGCAATTATTACAGCCTTGTATGTTACCCTGACAATAGTTCTTAGTTTTATATCTTATGGGGATATTCAATTTCGAATCGCAGAAATTTTAATCCTTTTATGTTTTTTTAGAAAAGACTATGGAATAGCACTTGTCTTAGGGTGTGCAATTGCTAACTTTTTTAGTCCTTTAGGAATTGTCGATGTCATCTTTGGAACCCTAGCAACAGTTTTTTCTGTTTTATGTGTGATGAAAGCAAAGAATTTATTAATTGCTAGTATTTATCCAGTCGTTTTTAATGGGATTATTATTGGATTAGAACTTTTTTATGTTTTAGATTTGCCTTTTTTCCTATCAATGATATCCGTAGTTATTGGCGAAGCAGTTGTCGTAATGGTATTAGGAAATTTGATTTTTTTCAAACTAAAGAAAAATGCTGGTTTCTTAGAATTGATTGAAGCAAACCAAAATTGCAAATAGAACTGACTATAGGTTCTA
>JAAYBG010000061.1 GCA_012718985.1 Acholeplasmataceae bacterium | reverse complement strand
TATCAAAATATTTGCGACTATCAGCGTATATTTCTGCACTGCGGTCACAATACTCATGATTTCCCGGAGTACTGGCAATCATATATTTTGAAAACATCGATAAGCTATAATAACTCTTCCAGTCATCACGAACTGTACCATAAGCGGTCATATCACCACCTGTCACAACAAATTTCAAGTTGCGATATTTACTTTCTATTACGTTGATAAGTTTTTGTGCTGAATTATAACGCGATGGAATTGGTAGATATACATGAACATCAGAAAAATACATAAAGGTAAAAGCACTTGTTCCTGAAGTTGTAAATCCATATGTCGAGGAAAAATTTGTTTTACCTACACGATAGATATATTCGGTATCACTTGTTAGATTGGTTAATGTCGCATCACACTTATAATCTGTAATATCCGCTTTAATTCCCTCATCATAATAGGTAATTGCTTGACATTCCCCCAATACTCGATTTGATGAAGTAAAACCAGAGTCCTCTTTTATCGTGTATTCAACAAATGTCCCAAGAATATTTGTATGCCAAGCGATATTCATTTCCTTTGAAGTATCTTCACTTGGATTAGTCACAATTAAAAATGCATCTGGACCATCTCCATGAACTTTTAATGGAGAAGTGACAAGGAAAAATAATCCTATAATTAATAAAACACCAATAAACTTCTTCATAATCTACTGCCTTTCTTTTTTAATTTTCAAAGCAGAATGAATGATTTTTCGATAAACAGGAATCATCTCTGCTTCGCTACAATATTTCTCTAATTCACTTTCTTTAATCCACATAACACCACTATTTTCATCTTCTTTTGCTTTTGTTTTTTCATTTTCATCAGCGATAAAGACATAAGTAACATTTAGGTGCAGATGACAGCTGACATATTGTTCTCTTTTGATATGTCCATAAACAGGTAAAATCTCTAAAGAAATCATATCTTTTGAAAAAGCCTTTAAATTATTGACTCCAACTTCTTCCTTTGCTTCTTTTAAAGCCACCTCAAACAAATCAAAATTACCATCAACATGTCCACCAGTCCATGACCAGCTATGATAAATATTATGATAAACCATTAATATCTTGGTAAAGTCATGATTTAAAATCAATCCTGAAGCAGTCAAGTGAGCTATTTTAGTTTCTCTGGTAAGAATTTTATCTTGATAGATATCAATACATTCTAATATAAGTTTTTTATCTTCTTTTTCCTGCTCACAAGTCGGCACAAATTTTTCAATTTGTTCGCGATATTTTTTCATGGTGCTTCCTCTTTCTAACGATAATATTATATCATGATTTCATCATTATTAAAAGAAAATCCAAAGGGTAATGACCATTTGGATTTCAATTTCGGTTAATCATTTCAATTATTTTAGGATAATCAATATCTAATTTTGTTGTGTCTATTTTATAAATCGTTCCAAAATAAGTAACTTTACGCGCTTCAAGAATTAACTGCCTAAAATCCTCTTCTGAACTTAGATCAACAGCTTGATGAACTATATTTCGTGTTTTACTAGCAATTCGATCCATAAATCGCTGATGGAGAATAGAAATATCCCCCGTAAGAATAAACGATATCGCTTGATAATGATATTCATTGGTCAGTTCTTCAAGATAACGTAATTCTCGTTCACGAAAATTACTCTCTAAAATAAAACTAATTTCTTTCTCCATAAATTCTTTTGCAAGATACTTAAACAATTCAAAAGTGGCATAGCTCAATCGTAGATTTTCTGCACGATCTTTAAATCCAATATTATCCCCAAGAATTTCTTTAATCGTATCTTTATTTAGAACGATTAAATTTAATTCGTGAGCAATTTTCTTGGCAAATGTCGTTTTTCCAGCAGCAAGATCACCACCGACTAATATTATTTTTTTCATATTTCCTCCTTAAAATTTAAAATCGATAAAAAAATTATCTTCAAAATCACATTTTTCAGTCTTTATCATTGACAAATAACTCGCTGTGACCAGAAAGTATCATATCTTATTTATTAGTATATCACAATTAAAAACAAGATTACAAACACAAAACAAAAATAGCCTGACTTTTATATCAGACCACTTATTTTAAACTGGTACACTCTCGGGGACTCGAACCCCGGACCCACTGATTAAGAGTCAGTTGCTCTACCAACTGAGCTAAGAATGCATTTTTACTTTAACTATTATACAACATTACCACTTTAAAATCAATGTTTTTTCAAAAAAACAACTAAAAAAACTACTTGACTAGCAAGTAGTAAATTCTCTATTTAATAATTTCGCCGTAAGTATTTATACCAACAGCTCCTGCATTTGATTCATCCGTATCAATGTGCATTGCAGCAGCAAAATCTTCTCTAACGCGAATTACAACATCACCAAAAATTATCGATCTTTGATCATTGTCTACTTTCACACTTACCACTTGTTTGTCTTTTAAACCCATTTCTTCAGCATCTTTAGGTGTCAAGTGAATGTGTCTTTTAGCTACAATTACTCCTTCAGAAAGTTCAATTTCTCCATTCGGACCAATTAACTTACATCCTGGAGTTTCAGCAATATCTCCAGATTCTCTAATTACAATATCAATTCCTAAATTTCTAGCGTCAGTTGCTGATACTTCAACTTGTGTCTTTGCTCTAACAGGGCCTAAGATAGAAACGTTGGGAATACTTCTCTTAGGACCTACTATAGTTACTCTTTCTTCACAGGCAAATTGACCTGGTTGAGAAAGCATTTTTTTAACGGTCAATTTTGCTCCTTTACCAAACAATGTTTCCAAATCAGCTGGTGATACATGGACATGGCGAGCAGATGTTTCTACTAATACTTTATTATTCATGATATAATTTCCTCCATAACTCTTGTGTATTATATTATATTCAGATACGATTTACCACTATTTTATATTTTTTGTATAGATTTGATAGATTGTATCTGCTAATTTTTCTAAACTTGTATCTTCATTTCTAATAATATGGTCTACCACTATTTTGTTTTTATCAAATAACTGTCGATCATTTATAATTCGTTTTTCAATTTGTTCTCGACTATCTCCGCGAAGTGCCATTCGTAAAATTCTAGTTTCTTCAGCCGTATCTAGGTAAACAGAAAAAATGGCATCTGGCATCTTTTCTTGAAACGACTTTAATCCGTTCAAATCAAGAACAACTATTTTTTCCGATGAAACGTCCTTTTTTCTTGTTCCATAATAATTATTGTTATAAAATGTTGTTTCAACGAATTCATCGTTTTCTTTCATTTTTAAGAACTCATCCATAGTAACAAAATTATAAGAAACTCCTGCTACTTCATTGACTCTCATTGGTCTTGTTGTATAAGTTACTACTTTCTTCATATGATAGTCACTAATTAAAATATTCGCTATTTCTGTTTTACCGCTTGCGCTTGGACCCACTAAGATTAACATTAGCTTCCTCTACTCAATATCTTTCCCACAACTTTTGCAGTATTTTGCGTCATTTTCATTTTCTTCATGACAATAGCGACATACTTTAACCAACGCTTTTCCACAATTATCACAAAATTTTGCATCTTTATCGTTGTTTTCACCACAACTAGAGCATTTGATTTTATCGGTTTTTACTTCATGAAGTAAATCACCAATACTCTCTTTAGTTCCTTCCACGATATAATTAATATTATCCTTTGCAATAGGACGTAACTCTTTACTCGTATAGCTAGCATAGGATTTCATATATCCAAAGCCTAAAAAGACACTACCTAAAAAGGTGAAGGGCATACCGATAAAGGTAAGAAAAAAGAATTGGGGGGCTTCAAAATTATCAAATGATATAAAAAAAGAGAACATTCCAACACCCATCAGAATAATTCCAGGAATAAGAAAGGCAAAGCCTAGTTTACGAAATGTTTTACGCTTTTTTGCTTGTTCAAGTTCATTTTTGTTCATTTTTCCACCATGAATTTACCTTTTCATTTTACTATAAATGCTTTTTTATTGCAAGACAATTGAGCCTTGAAAATCAAGTAGAAATCATATATAATGATATCAATGATTTTTAAGAGGAGTATCTATGAAAAAACTAAAAAACATTAAAGGAATTTTCTTCGATATTGGGTGGACCCTATGTCAACCATCAACCCACAGTTGGATGATTCCTCTCAAAGCACTAGAATATTTTACTCGTGATGACTTAAATAACATCAAAGAAACCAAAAGAAAACACGCTTTTAAAGAAGCGAATACTTACTTAAACAGCTATCATTTAGTAAGGACAGTTCAAGAACAATATGATCGCTTCTATCATTACTATGAAATATTGGCTTCTTTATTACCAGAATTAAATCTCAATCCAGAAAAAATCACGGCGATTGTTGATGATTTGACCTATAATTATGATAATTTTATTCTCTTTCCCAACGTGAAAGAAATATTATCTAATCTAAGCAAAAAGTATAAATTAGGAATTATCTCTGATACCTATCCATCAACTAAAAAGATGTTGGAGCATTATGGTCTTTTGCAGTACTTTTCAACGATTACTTTTAGTTGTGATTTAAATGCTTTTAAACCCAATAGCCTTATGTATCAAGATGCACTCCAAAAAATGCAATATAAACCAGAAGAAACAGTGTTTATTGATGACATTCTAATGAATCTTGAAGGAGCGAGTAAACAGGGAATTAATCCTATTTTAATTACTGTACGCCCTAATTCTGATCAAGAAACAGATTTTATAAAAATATCAAAATTAGAAGATCTTTACCGATATCTATAAACAAAAGAAGTCGAAATAAAAACTCGACTTCTTTTTTTATGTTTTTTTACCAGCAAATTGCGTTTGATATAAATCATAATAACGACCTTTTTTCTTCAACAATTCGCGGTGATTTCCTTTCTCTACCACTTCACCTTGGTCCATAACAATAATTAAATCCGCATCTTGGATCGTTGATAAACGGTGAGCGATGATTAAACTTGTTCTATTCTTCATTAAAGCGACCATCGCATCTTGAATATTCATTTCTGTTCTTGTATCGACACTCGAAGTAGCTTCATCAAGAATTAGAATCTTAGGATCAGCCAAAATAGCACGAGCAATTGATAATAATTGGCGCTGGCCATGGCTCAAATTGCCTCCTGATTCACTCAATAGAGTATGATATTGATCAGGTAATCTTTCAATAAAGCAATGAGAATTACTCATTTCTGCGCTCTTGACAATTTCATCAAAAGTAGCTTCCAAGCGACCATAGCGAATGTTTTGTTCAATGGTCTCAGAGAATAAAACCGTATCTTGAAGAACGATAGCGATCATCTGACGAAGTTCTTCTTTGGGAATATCTTTAATATTAATTCCATCAATCGATATTTTACCGCTATCAACATCATAAAAACGCATCAATAAATTTACTACGGTCGTTTTTCCACTACCCGTGGCTCCAACAAGAGCAATTTTTTGTCCTGGTTTTACCTCCAAACTGAAGTTTTTTAATACCTGTTCGCCTTGAACATAGGAAAAATTGACTTTGTTGAAGTTAATATTACCTGAGATTTTTTTGTTTTTTACTGATATTTTTCCTTCATCAATCTCAAGCGGATAGTCCATAATCTCAAATACGCGTTCTGCTGCTGCCATAGAAGATTGTACTTGAGCCCATAAATTGGCTATTTCAACAATAGGACGGGCAAAGCGTTTGGTATATTGAATAAAGATTTGTAAGGTTCCTACAGTGACAATTGTCGTTGACACCCAGCTTCCAAGGTTATTTTGCGTTGCTGCTAACCAACCACCAAAACCGCAAATCAACAAGAAACTAAGGTTATTGATGACTCCCATTGTTGGTCCCATAATTCCCCCAAGAATTTGAGCTTTAATTCCTGTTTTCCTTAAATCGTTACTAATGGTATCAAATTCTTGTTTTACTTTTTCTTCTTTGGAATAAGCGGTAACCGTTTTATATCCCGTTACTATTTCTTCAACATGACCATTTAGTTGTCCTAAGAGCGTTTGTTGGCGTTTGAAATATTTTTTCATGAATTTCGTTAGGATTCCTGTTACAAAGATTGTCAGAAAAACAGAAACAAAACTAATCGCCGTTAAGAACCAATTTAACGATAACATAACAACAACCGTACCAACCACTGACAATACTCCTGAAAATAAAGAACCGATTGATTGTGATATGGTATTAGAAATGCTATCTACATCATTGGTCATTCGACTCATGATATCACCATGAGCATGAGTATCGGTATATTTTACTGGCAATCTAACAATATGGTCAAACAAATCCTTCCTCATCGTCTTTACTGTATTCTGTGATAATTTGGCAGCAAAAATACCTTGGAAATAACTAAAACCACTAGATAATAAATAAGTTCCTAGAATACCTGCTAAGGTGACATATAAACGAGTAAAATCAACATCGAGTTTGCCTTTATCTTTGTCAATAGTAATGCTATCAATAGCGATTCCCTGTAAATAAGGACCTACCAAAGCTAATATAGTCACAAATAAAACCATGATAATCAAAGAATAAAACAGACGGCGATTGTGGCCAATATATTTGATTAATCGCCTTAACGTTTTCTTAATATCTTTAGGCTTTTCACCAAATACCCGTGATCTCATTGGTCCACCACTACCAGGACCACGACCGCTCGGCATTACTCTTTGTGGTGAGGAAGTTTTACTGTTCATCTTCTTCACCTCGCCTCAATTGTGAATTATAGATATCTTGATATATCGCACAAGTTTTAAATAAAACATCATGAGTATCACAAGCGACTAAAGTTCCATTGTCAATAATCGCAATTTTATCTGCATTTTTAGCACTGGCAACTCGCTGTGCGATAATAATTAAAGTAGTATCCTGAAGATTTGCTCGTAATGCTTGATAAAGATTAGCTTCTGTTGCTAGGTCTAGAGCACTCGTCGCATCATCAAAAATTAAAATCTCTGGTTTTTTTAATAATGCCCTCGCAATTGATATCCTTTGTTTTTGACCACCAGAAAGACTAGCCCCCTTTTCACTGATGACTGTATCATAACCATCCGTAAAACTACGAATAAAATCATCTGCTTGGGCAATCTTTGCATAATGAACTAGTTCTTCTTCACTAGCATTTTCATCTCCCCATAAAAGATTTTCTTTGATTGTTCCAGAGAACAATTCTGCTTGTTGTAAGACAATACCAATTTTTTCCCGAAGTTCCTGTAGATGATATTCTTTTACATTCACTCCATTCACCAGCACTGCTCCCGACGTAGCATCATAAAAACGAGGAATTAGATTAACTAAGGAACTTTTACCACTTCCTGTAGAGCCTAATATGGCTAGACTTTCCCCTTTTTCTATTTTTAAGTTGAAATTAGAAATAACTGGTTTTCCTATTAGATTAGGATAATTAAAATTAACATTTCGGTACTCAACGGTTCCTATTTGCGAAGGTCGTGAGTATTCATCACAATCCATTATTGTTGGATTACTATCTAGAACAGCATTTAATCGATCAATGGATACTTTTGCACGTGTAACCGATTGAACAATCATCGCTAGCATAATCACTGACATTAGAATTTGGAAAATATAAGTAAGTCCTGCCATGACTTTTCCCACTGTCATTGGATTACCCGTGTTGTTTAAAATTTCTGGTAAATCGATATGAATTTGTTGAGCTCCTAAATAGATAATCGCAACTACTATAATATATAGAAAGATGGTCATTAATGGATTGACAATAGCTAATATTTTTTGAACTTTCAATGTCGTCAAGGATAAATCTTCATTGGCACGAGCAAATTTTTTTGACTCATAATCTTCCCGTGTATAAGCTTTAACCACACGTACACCATTGACGTTTTCTTGAACAATAGAGTTCACAGTGTCTATTTTATTTTGAACTTGTTTAAAAATTGGCAATGCTTTCCTTAAAAAATAAATGATAATTAATACTTGAATCGGAAGAATAACTCCCAGGACCATCGCAAATTTAGGACTAGTAATATACATCATCACAATTCCCCCAACAAATAAAAGGATGGTTCTAACAAACATTCGAATTGACATCATAATAAAATTTTGGACTTGCGTTACATCGTTAGTTATTCTTGTAATTAAAGAGCCAGTAGTAAATTTGTCTTTTTGTTCAAAAGATAAGTCAACTACGCGAGAAAATACCGCTTTACGAACATCATTTCCAAATGAATTAGCAGCGGTAGAAGCAAAAGCAGCAGACAAAATTCCACCTATTCCTGCAATTGCTACACATAATAACATTAACAAACCTGTATTTAAAACAACATCTATTTTCTCAGATAAATTTAATGTTGTTGATAAAACTCCATTATCGACAATCTTTTCCATTAATTTTGGTTGAAGGAGTTCAAAGAATACTTCAACCCCCATAAATATCGGAGCTAATAAGGCCAAGAACCAATATGGTTTTAAATATTTAAGAATTTTCTTCATCAAACTCTCCCGAACTCAATAGATTGCAAATTGTCTTTTCTAATATCTCTTCAACAACTTTTTGTTCCTGAGCAGAGACATTGACTAAAGCAATACTTTCCATTTTTTGAATTATTTTTCTCATTTCTTGATCCAGTTTTCGTCCTTCATCAGTGATATAAATCCTAACTTGACGTTTATCCTCTGAATCTTCTTCTCGTCGTACCAATTTACTTGCTTCCATTTTCTGTAGTGTTAATGAAATGGTTGGCGGCGCCATATGAATATTCTTGGCGATATCCAATTGTGTTAATCCGTCTTGAAAAGATAGCATCATAAGAATAGAGCGATATGTTGCTATCACACCCACCTTATCTGCTTCAATGCGAATCCAATTGCGAATCATTCGTGACAATTCATTGACAAGGATTAACATATTCTTCTTGTGTTTATTTCTATCCTTCATGTTCATTCACCATATTAGTTTTAAAACTAACTAATATTATATCGTTTATATCGCTTCATTGCAACATTTTTTTCATCTATTTCATAACAAAAAAAAGCACTAATTTATCTTAGCGCTTTTTTGATTAAAAACTAATTTTTTTTGTTTTTATCTAGTAGTTCTTCGCGAATATCCCATAATTTTTGCGAGAAATCGACATAATAATTATGAGGATTTTCAAATCTTGTTACTTCATCCCAAAGAG
>JAAYBG010000060.1 GCA_012718985.1 Acholeplasmataceae bacterium | reverse complement strand
GATATGCAAGGATATGTTATTAAGATTATGAACGCATCTTCAGCGTTAATTTCTAATGACCCATTCTTAGATGGTTATACACAACAAAACAAGATATTCAAGCAACAAGCTTGGACAGAAGTAAAACAAGACTATAACTGTGATATTCAAGTAGTAGCTTATCCAGATGAAGCTCCTTGGGGACAAGATCGTATTAACTGGATTAACGCTCAAGCAGAAGCGGGAACAGCTCAAGCAGACTTCTATATTATTTCAAGCACTTGGCTATATCAGTTCGCCCAAGCAGGTTCAGCTCACGATGCAACAGATTATTATGCAAAATGGGGTAAGAATGCGATGCAAATTTCTGAAAAAGCATCTGCTACTTACAAAAAGAGACTCTATGCCTTATCAACAGGTATTGATGAAACAAGAAATTATGTTGATATCGGCTTATTCTATAACTATGGTTGGGTAAAGAAACTGAATGTAAAGTCACCAGCCGAAATTTTCAACGAAGGAAATTGGACATATTCTGCATTTAAACAATGGGCAAATGATGTTCAAGCATTATTGGGTGCTGGTGAATTTGCCTTAGCAGGACATCCTTATTATTATTGGTTAGGTATGACAAATGCTGCTGGTGTAAAAATTCTCGATGTTCAAGCAGTTAAAAATAATATTTTATCTGTAAGACCTAAACAAGCAGCAATTGCCTTAAGAGAATTGGTTGTTGCGGGTTCATTTGATAGAGCTTATACTTGGGCAGAATCAAGTGGAGCGTTTGTTGAGGGTAAAGCCGTTATGACATCTGGTTGTTGGTGGTTTATTCGTGACTCAGGACGTTGGCCAGCAAATTTATGGGGTGAAGGCAATACTGAATTTGGTTATGTACCTTTCCCAAGACCTGATGATGTTAGTTTAGAGAATGTTCGTCTTGCTGAAACAGGAACACAATTATATTTAATGGCTTCTCAAAGGGATGCTGAACATAAACCGGGAATGACCTATGAAGATGTATACCGTGCAATGAATGATACATTCTTAAGAACAGCGAAATACTATCAAAATGACCCATCATATGATGCAGAAGGTTTGAAGAGAACAGCAGCGGAAAGTAAGGTAGATGACCCAGCTTCAGTAGAATGCGTAATGTACTTTACTGCATCTAATGTATTCTATGATGCTGTTCACGGCTTCTATATGAGTATATCTGGTTCACCAATTCCAGCAAACATTGGAAACATTGTTGTAAATGGTAATGATTATGATGCTGAGATGGATGCTGATATGGTTGCCTATGATGGTCAATTCATAGCTGTATTTGCTTCATAACAAATTAATAAAACAAAGCCTTTTATTTGTGTAGTAAAAACACACTAAAAGGCTTTTTTTAATGAGCATATTTTCTTTTTAAATCATAAGATTTATTGTTATTCATTATCAAATGTGCTATAATATGTAGTAATTGTAAAACGATTTATTTGTGAGGCTAAAATGGATATTGAAAAATATACAAATAGTAAAGTATATCATTTTTTTGAAATTCTTTTCAAATTAATTGTTTGGAATATACTAACCATTATCCTTGTTTGTTTAGCTGTTGCTGGACCTTTTCTTGGATTTTATTATTTAAAAGAGGGAACACTAGCTGGATTGTTAATGATTTTTGGTGCATTACTCGGAGTTTTTATTTTCATACCTTGCTATTGCACGATTTTTTCTTGTATTAAACTTTATAAAGAAGAAAAGGAATCGACGACTATTTTTATCTATTTTAATCAATTGTGGGATAATTTTAAGAGTTTGTATAAAACTGAACTAATTCTTTTTCCCGTTGTAATCCTATTTTCTTTTTCCTTGTATTTCTATTATGGAGTCATCGGAAATGAAGAAATGGAAATAAATCTTATCAATTCGATTTATCAAATAGGCTATACGGTTTTACTATTTGCTATTGTTGCCATTTTTTTATGTTTTTTAAATTTACCAATGACAGTTGGATATTTTCGAATGAAAACGAAAACGATTATGAAATTCACTTTGATTATGACGTTTAAGCATATTTTAAGAACTTTTTTATTTGCTGTTTTATTAATTGCACCTTTATTAATTGTCATTTTAGTTAATTCGTTAATTCCAGTTTGGATGTTGATTGGTTTTAGTTTACCATTATATGCAATGTATTTTCTGACAAGAAAAGATTATTGGCGCTTAGTTAATAATATGGATGCTATTGAAGATGAAGAAATATATTTGAAAAAAGGAGAAAAAAATGATTAAACTGGGGATTGAAAGAATTGATGATTATTTGCATTTGTTTAAGGGAAAACGTGTTGGGTTAATTACTAATCCTACCGGAATTGACCGACATTTTAAATCAACGATAGACATTCTTCGCGAAAAGGTAAACTTAGTAGCGCTCTTTTCACCAGAACATGGCGTTAGAGGAAATGTTGATGCTGGTGTAAAACTTGAAAGTTATATTGATGATAAAACAGGAATTATAGTCTATAGTCTATATGGGGATAAAAGAAGACCTAGTGATGAAATTATGGACAGCATTGATTTAATCTGCATTGATATTCAAGATATAGGTTCTAGATTCTATACCTTCATTTACACTATGGCATATTGTATGATTGCCTGTAAGGATAAAAATAAGCAATTTGTGGTTTTTGATCGACCTAATCCTATCAATGGAAAAGATGTTGAAGGAAATATTCTCGATTTAAACTATCGTTCTTTTATTGGATATTATCCAATCGTGCAACGTCCAGGAATGACGATTGCGGAATTGGCACTGCTTTTCAACAAAGAATATGGAATAGGATGTAATTTATCGGTGATACCGATGGAAAATTATAATCGTGACCAATATTTTGAGGAAACAGGATGTTTATGGATTATGCCATCACCGAATATCCCTACTCCAGAAATCGCTTTGTATTTTAATTCAACCTGTGTTTTTGAAGGAACAAATGTAGCTGAAGGTAGAGGAACCACTTTACCATTTAAGTTGATTGGAGCGCCTTATATTAATGCAGATGAATTAGCAACTAAAATGAATGATTTACATTTAAAAGGGATTTATTTCCGTCCAGTACATTTTAATCCTGTTGCATTTAAATATAAGGGTGAAATGTGCAATGGAGTTGAACTTTATATCTTAGACCGAAGTGAATTTTCACCGGTGAAGACGGGATGGGCATTACTTGATACGATTCGCAACCTATATCCAAATGATTTTACGGTTAATCCGCCGTATACGGTAGGAAGACCAACTATGTTGGAACTAAATACAGGTTGCTCATATATTAAAGAAAAGAAATACACATTGGAAGAACAATTCGATATCATCGAAAAAGATACTAAAGAATTTATAAAGATAAGAGAAAAATATTTATTATATTAGGAGATAGAAAGCATGAATCAAGAATTAGCCAAAATGACATTAAAGGAAAAAATAGGACAACTATTGATTGCTGGATTTGTAGGCTATGAATACAATGATAACATTAAAACTTTGATTGAAGAGTATAAGTTAGGAAATGTAGTTCTATTGACAAAAAACTTTCAAAACATTAAACAATTTCATGATTTGTGCTTGAAGTTATATACAGAAATTCAAAAAAATTCTAAAATACTTCCTTTTATGGCCATCACTCAAGAAGGAGGAATGGTCACTCGGATTGTTCGGGAAGCAACATTCTTCCCTGGTAATATGACTCTTGGAGCAACAAAAAAGGAATACGTATATGAAGTAGGAAGATTGATGGCAGAGGAGTTATTTGCCTTAGGTATTAATTTGAATTTTGCTCCTTCTCTGGATATCAATAATAATCCTGACAATCCTGTAATCGGGGTCAGAAGTTATTCGGATAATCCAGAAGTAGTTGCTAGATATGGTCTTGATTTTATTCGTGGTCTGCAATCAACAGGGATGATTGCGACAGCAAAGCATTTTCCAGGACATGGAGATACCGATGTAGATAGTCATTTTGGGCTTCCAAGAATTAATCATAGTCGAGAACGAATTGAAAAAGTGGAACTTGTTCCCTTTAAAAAAGCAATTGATGAAGTAAAAGCAATTATGCCAGCTCATATTTTCTTTCAAGCTTTTGAAGAAAATCAGATTCCAGTAACGATTTCTAAGAAAGTTATCACGGGGTTACTTCGTCAGGAATTAGGGTTTAGGGGCTTAATTATTAGTGATGCGATGGAAATGAAGGCAATTATAGATAATTTTGGTATTGCAAAAGGAGCTGTTTTAGCTCTTGCTGCGGGACAAGATCAATTGATCGTTTCATCAAACTACGAATATCAAGTAGAAATTTTGCAAGCAGTAGAGCAAGCTGTTTTAGATGGAGTCATTCCTCTTGCTGTGATTGATGAAAAGGTTGCACGAATTTTAAACTATAAAAAACAATTACAAAAGATTTACGAGGATAAATTTGTTCATAAAAAATATGAGGAAAAGATGGAAATAATCCTCAACAAAAAGAGTAAAGAATTTGTTAGTAAGATTGTAGATGAATCGTTAACGCTGGTAAAAGGAAATAATCTTAATCCCCAACTATCAACATTGGTTTTAGCACCATCACCTTTTGCTACGACGGTTGTTGAAGAAGACATCAGCAACAGAAGCATTGTCAAGGCTCTTAATCGCGAAGGTTTCAACGGTGAAGCGATAAAAATGAGCGTAAATCCAAATCGTGTTGAAATTGAAGAATTGATGGATAAAGCAAAGAACTTTGATCAAGTCCTTGTATGTACATATAATGCTGCTCATTATCAGGGACAAATTGATCTCATCAACCGATTATCTGATGAGGCTATGAATTTGTTTGTTCTTTCAACAAAATCTCCTTACGATATTTTTAAGTTCAAACAGATTGAAAACTATTTATGTTTGTATGAATACACACCAAATTCGGTTATGACGATTGTTAAATACTTACAGGGAAAATTGAAACCTCAAGGGAAGTTACCAATTGCATTAACTGAAAAAATTAAGGTAGGAGCTTCTATTTATGTGGGTTTGAAGGAGTATCCTGTAGCCAAGAATATAGAGTATTTACAGATGTTGAAGGAAAATGGAATAGATAGAGTTTTTATTTCAGCGCATATTCCTGAAATGAATGATAATTTTGTTGTAGAATTAGTTGAGGTTTGTAATAAAGCAAAAGAATTAGATTTGAAAGTAATTCTCGATGTTTCTAGACCGATGATGGAACAATTTAATATTCCCGAAATCTATTCGCTACGTTTAGATTACGGTTTCAATAATGATGAAATCGTTGAACTTTGTAAACAAGATAAATTTATTGTTGAATTAAATGCTTCAACAATTACGATAAAACAATTGGAATATTTTAAGAATTGTGGTGTTGATTTGCATAAAGTTAGAATTAGCCATAATTTTTATCCTAAATTATATACGGGAATTTCTCGTGAAGAAGTAATTCGCCGGAATAAAATCTTCAAACAATATGGTCTTAATGTAATGATGTATATCCCATCACAAAATCAAAAACGACCTCCAATGTATGAAGGTCTACCAACTATTGAGGAACATCGTTACTATCCATTAGAAGCGGTGTTATCTGAAATCAGAGGACTTGGTATTGATGAAGTATTCTTTGGTGATTGTTATGCGAGTAAAGAAGAAATTAAAATGGCAACTACATTTGATTATGATGTTGTACAAATACCGATTGTTGTTAATAAGGGTTTGACCGAAGTGGAAAAAGAATTATTAAAGCAAGAGCATCATAACCGAATTGATCAACCAACTTCTTTCATTCGTTCTTCTTGTCGTTTAAAAACTAAAGAAGTAAAACCTAAAAATACTACCGTAAGAAAAAAAGGGAATGTTACCATTGATAATCAATTATTCGCCCGCTATCAAGGGGAAGTTTGTCTCATGTTAACAGATTTACCTCAAGATGATAGGGTAAATGTAGTGGGTAATATTGTTTGTGATATCGATACTCTAACATTTATTAAACCAGGGGATAAATTTAGATTAATAATTAAAGGGGAAAAATGATGAAAAAAGTAATAATTGCTGTAGATGCAGGAGGAACAAAAACAAAAGTATCGGCTATTGATGAAAATGCTAATGTTGTTTATGAAGAAATAGGTGATTCGGGTAGTCCAGCAGTCATTCATGAAAAAGCAATTATTAACATTTTCAATTTAGTCAGAAGCGTTTTTCATCATGTGAAAGATGAGTATAAAGTTGTCTATGTACAAATGGGTATTTCTGGGTTAGGGGTAATTCCTAATCAGGATGAATTGCAACATAGTCTAACTAACGAATTGGGCGTTGAAGTCTCGTTTGCCAGTGACATCATCATCGGTTTATTTTCAATTATTGAAGACAAGTATACTGAAGGTGTTTTGGTTTTGTCCGGAACAGGAAGCGCTGTCTGTGCTACAAACGGCAAGGATATTCGCTATGGTGGCGGATGGGGACATTTGCTAACGGAAACAGGCTCGGCTCACTATGCGGTTAAAATGTTAGTCTGTCAAGCGATTAAATATTTTGAACGCCATAATAGGATTAATCCGCTAGCGCTAAAGTTTATGAAAACAATTAATATCACTTCTTTAGAAGGCTTTAAGAGTTTTATTTATTCCAACACAAAAAAACATATTGCTTCTCATTCGCGTTTTATTTGTGAAGAAGCAGAAAAAGGCGATAAAGAAGCCATTCGCATTTTAGAGAAATGCGGTCGTGACTTAGCAAGCGAAGTTAAATTGGTACATCGATTACTAAAACTTTCTGATAAGGCTGTTTTAGGTTTTCGTGGGGGATTCATTAGCAACTCGCAAATTGTCCAACATACCTTATTAACAACGCTCGCGAAAAAAGGAATTCAACTTAAATTAGTTACGGGCAGCACAGATCCGATTTATGGAGCATATTATTTAGCGAAAAGGAAGAACAAAATATGAAAGCAATTGGTTTAATGAGTGGAACTTCATTGGATGGTGTTGATGCTAGTCTAGTTAACATTGAGAATGAAAAATTTACTTTGATTAAGTTCGTGACTTTACCTTATGAAGAGGATTTTAAAAAGAAAATCATGCACAATTTGTCCGATGAAACCGCTAAATTATCAGAAATATGCAGTCTTAATTTTGAACTCGGATATCAGTTTGTCGCCGCAATTGATTTATTGTTAGAAGGAACACCTTATCAATATGAAGATATTGATTTTGTTGCCAGTCATGGCCAAACAATTTGGCATAATCCTCATCATCAAGCAGGACTGGTTCCTTCAACGCTACAAATAGGAGATGCCTCGGTAATAGCTAATAAGACGGGAATTAAAACGATAAGTAATTTTCGTACGGCAGATATGGTTGTTGGAGGAGAAGGTGCTCCTTTGGTTCCGATGTCGGAGTATATGTTGTTTCATAACGATGAAAAAAACATGCTATTACAAAACATCGGTGGAATTAGCAACTTAACATATTTACCAAAAGGATGTTCTATTGATGAAGTTATTGCTTTTGATTGTGGACCGGGTAATGTCATGATTGATTATTTTACTAGTAAGTATTTCCAAAAACCATATGATGATGGTGGGAAAATAGCTCTTAGTGGTAAGGTAATCAAGGCGATTTTTGATGAATTAAAAAAAGATGATTTTATCATGAAAAAGCCACCGAAAAGTACTGGCAGAGAAAAATATTCAGCTAAAAATATGGAAAAGTTAGCGGAAGAACTTCATTTTAATGATTACTGCCCGACAGATATTATCACAACAATTACTGAATTTACTGTTTATTCTATTTGTTATCACTACCAAAAATACATCAAAAACTTTGATGAAGTTATTGTTAGTGGTGGGGGTAGCCATAATAACTACATTATCAAGCGAATGCAAGAAATTTTAAATTGTAAGGTGCTTCGTCAAGAAGATATTGGTTTTTCGAGTGATGCGAAAGAGGCTGTTGCTTTTGTGGTTCTCGGATATTTGACTTTACAGGGAAAACCGGGGAATGTATGTAGTGCAACAGGAGCTAAGAAACCAGTCATTTTAGGAAGTATTACTCCATCTCGGAAAAGTCATGTGAAAGGATAAAAAATATGGGAGTAAATTTAAACGAAATCAGCACAGAACAAAGGAATTTAGAAACAACAAATATTGATTTATTATCAACTATAGAAATATTAAAGAAAATGAATCAAGAAGATTATAAAATAGCTCATGCAGTAGAGTTAGCCTTGCCACAAATCGCAAAATTAGTCGATAAAGTAGTAAAAGCTTTCTATCAAGATGGACGTTTGATTTATATGGGAGCCGGTACAAGTGGTAGAATAGGTATTCTAGATGCAGTAGAATGTCCACCTACATTTGGAGTATCCTTTGAGATGGTTCAATGTTTAATGGCCGGTGGTGAAAAGGCGTTCATTAAGGCTGTTGAAGGGGCAGAAGATTCAAAAGAATTAGCGATTTCAGATTTGCAAAGAATTAAGATTAGTAAGAAAGATGTTGTTGTTGGTATTGCAGCAAGTGGTCGTACTCCTTATGTTATCGGTGGTATTGAATACGCCAAAAAACAAGGGTGTATCACGAGTTGCATTGTTACAGCTGCAAACAGCCAATTGGCTGCCTTGGTTGATTTACCAATTGAAGCAATAACAGGGGAAGAAGTGATTGCTGGTTCAACAAGATTAAAATCAGGGACAGCACAAAAAATGATATGCAATATGATATCCACCGCCTCAATGATAAAAATGGGAAAAGTTTATGAAAATTATATGATTGATGTCCAAGCGACCAACCAAAAATTAATTGCTCGTGCGGAAGGAATGGTCAGTCAAATAACAGGGATTTCTTTAGAAGAAGCTCGAAAGAAAATGGCTGTATACAAAACAGCTAAAAAAACAATATTTGCTATTTTAAGTGGTATAGAAGATTTAGAAACAGTAAATGAATATTTAGATAAAACAAAAGGACATATTCGTAATGCTTTGAGGATGGTGAAAAAAGATGTTGAAACATATTGAAATAACAAATAAAGAAGGAAGAATATTGAGAGGATATCTTACTCTTCCAGAAGAGTTTAATGGGGATTTAGTTTTAATGTACCATGGTTTCACAGGGAATAAGACGGAACATGCAGGTCATTTCCGCAATCTGTCACGGCTATTGGCAGCGGAAAAAATCGCCAGTTTGCGGATGGATTTTAGTGGTAATGGAGAATCTGATGGAGAATTTAGCGATTTTACTTTTGATACTTTAATAGCAGAAGCTAATTTAATGCTTGATTATGCCAAGACTATTTCTGATGTAAAAAGGGTCATGCTTTTAGGATTTAGTATGGGAGGGGCTGTTGCAGCGATAGTCGCAGCAAAACGATATCAGGAAATTGATAAAATGGTATTGTGGTCACCTGCGGGAAACATTCTAGAAAAGATAAAAAAAGCCTTTGAAAGTGGAATTAAGCTAGAAAATGGTAATGTTATGATGGGGACATTTGAATTATCAAAAGCAATGGTTGAGTCGGTTAATCGATACGATGTTTATCAAGGAATTGAAAATTTCAAGAAACCGGTATTGATTATTCATGGAAGAAAAGATTTAGCAGTTAATTATTTAATTTCCGCAATCTATAGTGTTCGCTTCTTCAATTCCCATTTATTCTATCTTAATGAGGCTGGACATGGTTATGATAGTTTGGCTGATAGAAAAGAACTTTATCAAAGAACATTAGAATTTTTGAAAACGAGGTAGAAATTATGAAAATCGTTGTCTGTGTCAAACAAGTTCCCGCTAGTTCTGAGGTGCAAATAGACCCAGTTACCGGAGTTTTAATCAGGGATGGTTCGAATACTAAGATGAATCCCTATGATTTATATGCACTAGAAACAGCGTTTAAAATTAAGGAACAAAGAAAAGCTCATCTAACATCAATTACAATGGGACCTCAAGCAGCAACAGCTGTCTTGAATGAATCGCTTTGGATGGGATGCGATGAAGCCGTTTTATTATCAGATAGAAAGTTTGCTGGCGCTGATGTAGTTGCCACTTCTTATACGTTATCACAAGGCATTAAAGCCATTGGTGATTTTGATTTGATTATTTGTGGGAAGCAAACCACGGATGGGGACACAGCACAAGTAGGTCCGGAAATAGCAGAAGCGCTCAATATTCCTCACATTGCTTATGTTGAAAGGATTGTTGAAATAAAAGATAAGTCAATTGTCGTTTCAGTTAGCATGGATAAGACCAATGAAATATGGGAAATTAATTATCCTTGTTTAATTACAGTGGAAAAGGGAATCTTCACTCCTCGATTGCCATCTTATAAACGGAGTTTAAAATTTCTTGATTATCAGCCAAGAGTGATCACCTTTGCTGATATGGAAGACCAGAATGAAAGTCATTACGGACTGAAAGGGTCACCAACTCAAGTTGAAAGAATGTTTCCGCCTGAAAAAAACACAGATAAAGAACTATGGATTGATTCAGAAGAAGAATTAGCCGTAAAAATGGCTAATAAAATGAATCAATTGAAACTTCTATAGGGGTGAATTATGGGGAAAATAATTATCAATCAAAATAAAGTCACTTATGAAAATGCTCAAGAAGCCATTAAAATTTGTCCATTTGGAGCCATCGAATATCAAAATAATAAATTAGATATTAATTCTGCTTGTAAAATGTGTAAATTATGTGTCCGTAAAGGACCAGCAGGAGTGTTTGAGTTTGTAGAAGAACAAGTGAAGGCGATTGACAAAAATGAATGGCAAGGAGTTTCTGTTTTTGTTGAGCATAATAATGATAAAATTCATCCGGTAGTTTTTGAATTAATCGGTAAAGCAAAAGAATTAGTAAAAGTTACAAAGCAAAAAGTTTATGCGGTATTATTCACAGATGATGCCAAAAAATTCGAAGATGAAATTCTATCTTATGGTGTTGATAAACTATATGTTTATGAGCATCAAGAATTTGCTCATTTTCATGTTGAAAAGTATGCAAGCGCTATGGAAGATTTTATTAAAAAAATTAAGCCGAGTGTTATTTTATATGGTGGTACTTCAATAGGAAGAAGCTTTGCCCCCCGAATTGCTTCTAGGTTTAAAACGGGTCTAACGGCAGATTGTACAATTTTAGGAATGAAAGAAAATACTGATTTAATACAAAATCGTCCAGCTTTTGGGGGAAATATCATGGCTGGAATTATATGCCCGAATAATCGCCCCCAAATGGCAACGGTCAGATATAAGATTTTTAAAATGCCGGCAAAAGAAAAGCCACATGGTGAAATAGTTCGTATGGGTGTAGATCAATTAGATTTATCTTCCAATATGAAACTATTGGCAGTAAAGCCAAAAGATAGTAGTGTTGATATTAGTGAAGCAGAAATCAT
>JAAYBG010000133.1 GCA_012718985.1 Acholeplasmataceae bacterium | reverse complement strand
GATATGCAAGGATATGTTATTAAGATTATGAACGCATCTTCAGCGTTAATTTCTAATGACCCATTCTTAGATGGTTATACACAACAAAACAAGATATTCAAGCAACAAGCTTGGACAGAAGTAAAACGAGACTATAACTGTGATATTCAAGTAGTGGCTTATCCAGATGAAGCTCCTTGGGGAACAGACCGTATTAATTGGATTAACAACCAAGCCCAAGCAGGAACAGCTCAAGCAGACTTCTATATTATTTCAAGTAACTGGTTGTTTGAGTTCGCTCAAGCTGGTTCAGCCCATGATGTAACAGATTATTATGCAAAATGGGGTAAGAATGCGATGCAAATTTCTGAAAAAGCATCTGCTACTTACAAAAAGAGACTCTATGCCTTATCAACAGGAATTGATGAAGGTAAAAACTATGTTGATATCGGCTTATTCTATAACTATGGTTGGGTAAAGAAACTGAATGTAAAGTCACCAGCTGAAATTTTCAATGAAGGAAACTGGACATATTCTACATTCACTCAATGGGTGAACAGCGTTCAAGCCTTATTGGGTGCTGGCGAATTTGCCTTAACAGGACATCCTTATTATTATTGGTTAGGTATGACAAATGCTGCTGGTGTAAAACTTGCTGATGTAAACTCAGTAAAGAATAACATCATGACAGTTCGTCCAAGAGAAGCAACAACATTGTTAAGAAGTTTAGCAGTTGCAGGTTCATTTGACTTAACAGGTTCATGGGAAGAGACAACGGGTTCATTCCATGATGGGAAAGCCGTTATGTCAACAGGTAGCTGGTGGTTTATTCATGATACAGGTCGTTGGCCAATAGATATGTGGGGAGCAGGTAATACAGAATATGGTTATGTACCTTTCCCAAGACCAGATGATGTTAGTTTAGATGCAACAAGATTATCAGAAACGGGAACTACACTATATATGGCAGCTTCTCAAAGAGATTCTGCACATAAACCAGGAATGACCTATGAAGATGTATATCGTGCAATGAATGATACATTCTTAAGAACAGCGAAATACTATCAAAACGATCCATCATATGATGCAGAAGGTTTGAAGAGAACAGCAGCAGAAAGCAAACTAGATGATCCAGCTTCAGTAGAATGCGTAATGTTCTTCACTGCATCTAATGTATTCTATGATGCTGTTCATGGCTTCTATCGTAGTATTGCCTCATCACCTATGCCAGCAAACCTTAGAAATATCGTATTTAGTGGCAATGATTATGATGCTGAGATGGATGCTGATATGGTTGCTTATGATAGTTTATTCATAGCTGTATTTGCTTCATAAAACAGTAAAAATTCAAGTATTGTTTAGAAATAAACAATACTTTTTTTGTTTGTCTAGATAAAATCTTGATAAATCGTTTTCATTATGGTAAGATATATGTGTATAAAGTTAAATAAAAAAATTTAACTATTAAATTATTTTAAGGAGGAATGAAATGAAAAAATGGATAGCATTTTTGCTAGTACTAACACTGTTGTTCGTATTCATAGGTTGTGACAAACCAGTTGAAGAAGATCCAGATGATGATCAACCAGTAGTAGTAG
>JAAYBG010000011.1 GCA_012718985.1 Acholeplasmataceae bacterium | reverse complement strand
TTAGCTGGTAGAGTGGCTTACCACTCTACCATTACTTCATTATTAGGAACATTTCCAGTCGAAGATAAAATGATTGCTCTTGAAGCACTGGATAAAGTTGGTATTTTAGAAAAGGCCTTTGTTCGAGCTGATCAGCTATCAGGAGGTCAGCAACAAAGAGTGGCTCTTGCCAGGGCGCTAAGCCAAAAGCCGCATATCATTTTAGCCGATGAACCGGTAGCGTCTCTTGATCCTATAACTACAATTTCGGTAATGAATGATTTTAAACGGATTAATAAAGAAATGGGAATTACAATTGTTGCCAATATGCATCATGTTGATTTAGCATTAAAGTATGCGACGAGAATAATCGGAATCAGAGAAGGCAAAATTGTTTTTGATGGAGCTGCTGATACAGTTACCGAAGAAGTACTGATTAGTATTTATGGTCGTTCGATTAAAGAAAGCGAAAAGCTTGGTCATGTTGATTTTGATGAGGAAGAATTAGAGGGAAAAGGAAGTGGTAAGTAAATGAATGCCACGAATAAATCTACCCTTCTAGATAAAATTTATCCTCAAAAAATATACAATGTAAATGGTAAAATAATAAAAAAACCAAGGAATAAAACGATTTTTATTGCTATTCTAGTGCTGATTATTTTTATTGGATTATTGTTTTTTATTCCTACCAGAAATATTACGATTAAATTTGAACAGTTTCCTGTTATTGTAAAAAAGATGTTTAGTCCCACTACTGGTAAGACAAAGAGTTGGGCAGGATGGTTTTTATATATAAAAGAAACGGTGTGGCCTTTGATGTTAGAAACGATTAATATGTGCTTTCTAGGAACATTATTCGGAGCAACAATGGCAATTCCGTTTTCAATATTAGCGTCGCGAAACATCTCTAAAAAAGGAATTATTTATCAACCAGTTAGACTGTTTATGAACTTTATAAGGACTATTCCTACATATGTTTTAGCGGTTATTGCTATGATTTGTTTTGGAATTGGATTATTAACTGGTGTGGTAGCGATGACTATTTTCACATTTGGTTTATTGACGAAAATGTTATATGAAATTATTGAAACCGTAGATATGGGTCCATTTGAGTCGTTGGAATCTGCAGGAGCAACTAAAATTGAAGCGTTTCGTTATGCTGTTATCCCGCAAATTCTTCCTATCTTCATAGGTTATTTCATTTATGCTTTTGAAATCAATGTTCGTGGTTCGGTTATTCTTGGTTATGTTGGTGCAGGGGGAATAGGTTTAGAACTAGATACAGCAATTAGTGAAGGCTCTCATTATTATGATCGTGTAGGCGCAATAGTTGTTGTTATCTTCTTGGTTGTTTTAATTCTCCAAGGATTCACCAGATATGCAAGGAGAAAACTACAATGATGAAACAAGAAAAATTGACTCCTCAAAAAGCATATAAAAACCGACCTAAAAAATGGATTTATAATTTGCTTTTATTCGCCCTTTTTGTTGGTATTGTTATCTATTCTATAGTTAGTTCAGGATTAGGGGCTAGTAGAGCAATCAATTGGGAACGTCTTCAAAATTTAGGGAAAGGTTTTATCAACCCGAATGTAGAGTTTTTATTAGGAATAGGAGAATATTCAGGAGAAAAATTCGTTCACTCTGTCCCTTATTTAACCTTACAAACGATTGCAATTGCTTTTGTTGGTACTTTGATTGCGGCAATCCTTGCCATTCCGTTTGGGTTTATTACCGCACGTAATGTTGTTGGGAATAAAGTGTCGAAAATAGGAGAGGTATTATTAATCATTATTCGTACTTTTCCTGAAATACTATTAGCCTTGATTTTGATTCGGGTATCAGGAATAGGAGCTCTAACGGGAACTATTGTTATTGGTATTCACTCAGTGGGAATGATCGGTAAACTTTATGCGGAAGCGATAGAGAATATGGAATCAGGTCCATTGGAAGCTTTGGATGCTGTTGGAGCAAACACTGCGGTAAAAATCAGACACGGAATCTTTCCTCAAGTAATGCCTGACTTTTTATCAACGGTTTTATATCGCTTTGATATTAATGTCCGTACGGCGAGTGTTTTAGGAATTGTTTCTGCTGGAGGTATTGGCGCTCCGTTAATTTTCGCGTCAACTAACTATCATTGGAGTGACTTAGCATCTATCATGTATGCGATTATTATTATGGTTACTACCGTCGATTTAATTTCCAGTTATTTACGAAAAAAATTAATTTAGAGTTCGGATTTATCATAAAATTCGAACTTTTTATTTTTGTAAATTCTAATTTGATAAAGATAGTTTTCTCTTGATTTTAACAATCACTTATGTTAGAATTTATTCGATGAGTGCCTCCGTAGCTCAGTTGGTTAGAGCACATGACTGTTAATCATGGGGTCATAGGTTCAAGTCCTATTGGGGGCGCCAT
>JAAYBG010000059.1 GCA_012718985.1 Acholeplasmataceae bacterium | reverse complement strand
TTGCATTAGTCGATACAAATTGTGATCCAGATGAAGTAGATGTTGTAATACCAGCAAATGATGATGCGATTCGTTCAGTTAAATTAATCGTCGGAACAATGGCAAATGCTGTTGTTGAAGCGCAAGGTGGAACACCAATCGTGATTGAATTTACCGACGAGCCTGCACCTGAAGAACGTCCTAGACGTCCATTCCGTGAAAAAGATGGTCGTGGAGGTCAAAAAGGAGGATTTCGCGATAATCAGGAAGGAAAAGAAACCCGTGAAGGACGTCCACAACCTACTCCTCGTCCACACACACCAAAATCAGAAACTGTTCCAAGTGCAGTTGTAGAAGATAGCGAAACTCAACCTGCACCTGAAAAAGTAAAGAGAGTAAGAAAAGCAACTCCAGAAGTTGTTAAGGAAGAAGAAACTGAAACAGCTGTTGAAACCGCTGAAAAGGTAGAAACTGCTGAATAAGGAGGATAAAAATGATTAGTGCTGCATTAGTTAAAGAACTGCGTGAAATTACTGGCGCAGGAATGATGGATTGTAAAAGAGCATTAGTTGAAACTAAAGGAAACATGGAAGAAGCTGTTACTTGGTTAAGAGAAAAAGGAATCATGAAAGCAGCTAAGAAAGAAAGTCGTATTGCTGCAGAAGGTGTTTGTGCTTATGCAATTGCTGGTAATAAAGCTGTTGTGTATGAAGTAAATGCTGAAACAGATTTTGTTGCTAAAAATCAAAAATTCTTAGATTTGGTTAGTGAAATCGGCAATGCTATTTTAAAAAGTGATGCTAAAAATGATGAGGAAGCTTTAGAAGCCAAAACTGCTGAAGGAACAGTAAAAGATTTAGTCATTGCTGCTACAGCAACCATTGGCGAGAAAATAAGTTTAAGAAGAATAAATGTATTTACAAAAACTGATAATCAAGTTTTTGGAGCATATTCACATATGGGTGGTAAAATCGTAGCTCTTAGCGTTTTGGATGGCAATAATGCTGAAGTGGCAAAAGATGTTTGTATGCATGTAGCTGCGATGTCACCAAAATATTTAGATCGAAGCAAAGTTGATGCAGATTTCCTTGCTAGCGAGACAGAAATCTTAAGACAAGAGACGTTGAATGAAGGTAAACCAGAAAATATCGTTGATAAAATCGTTGTAGGTAAAGTACAAAAGATGTTAAAGACCATTTGTTTAGTTGATCAAATGTTCGTTAAAAATCAAGATATCACAGTTGGACAATATGTAAAAGATAACAAATCTAATATTGTTACTTATATACGCCTTGAAGTTGGGGAAGGAATCGAAAAGAGAAAAGACGATTTTGTTGCTGAAGTAATGGCAGCAGTTAACAACTAAAATTCTAAAGGCGCATATAATTAATGTGCCTTTTTTTGAAAGGTGAGGAGAATGCAAAAGAAAAGAATTGTTTTAAAGATTAGTGGTGAAGCTTTAGGAAATGGAGATGTGCAAGGGATTAATCATATCAAGGTGAAAGAGATCGCTCAAGAAATCAAGGATTTGTATAATTTGGGAAATATCGAATTATCAGTAGTCGTTGGTGCTGGCAATATTTGGCGAGGTCGTGATGCAATTGATTGTGGTATTGAACGTTCTAGTGCTGATTATATGGGAATGTTGGCGACTATTCTAAATGCTCTTGCTTTACAAAGCGCTCTCGAAACGCTAGGATGTGATACAAGAGTGATGACTTCATTATCCATTCCTTCTGTAGCAGAGCCATACATTCGTAGGAAAGCTCTATCACACCTGGAGAAGGATAGAATCATCATCTTTGGTGGGGGAAACGGAATACCCTTTTTCACAACCGATACTACTGCTGCATTAAGAGCAGCTGAATTAGGGGCAAAATTGATTCTAATGGCAAAAAACGGAGTCGATGGAGTTTATGATAAAAATCCTCGTATGAATGGCGATGCAAAGAAATTTACCAAATTAAGTCATAATGAAGTTTTAAAAAAACATTTAGAAGTTATGGACTTAACAGCAGCAACCTTATGCGCGGAAAACAATATTGATATTTATGTTTTCGATATGAATAAAAAGGGAAATATTGCGAAAGCAGCTAGTGATTTCTCTTTTGGAACTTTAATTAGTAATAATAATAATTAGAAAAGGAGAAAAATATGCCAGAAAAAGCTATTACAATGGGTGAAGAAAAGATGGCTAAAGCCATCGAAGCACTGAAAAAAGAACTCGCTTTAGTGAGAACTGGGCGAGCAAATCCAAGTGTGTTAAATAATGTTTCTGTAGTTTACTATGGTAGTCTAACACCACTAAGCCAAATATCATCAATTAGTGTTCCTGAAGCACAACAACTTGTTATCAAACCATATGATAAAGGCTCATTAAAAGATATTGAAAAAGCAATTCAATTAGCAGATTTAAATTTAGTTCCTCAAAATGATGGAGTAGTCATTCGAATTAATTTTCCTATGTTAACAGAACAACGAAGAAAAGAATTAGTAAAGGAAGTAAAAGTATTAGCAGAAAATGCTAAAGTCGCTATTCGTAATATTCGCCGTGAAGTGAATGATCAACTAAAGAAAATGGAAAAAGATAAGGAAATTTCTGAAGATGATTTAAAATACTTCAATGAACAGACACAAAAATCTACGGATAAGTATATCGAAAATGTTGACTTAGTAACAAAAGATAAAGAAAAGCAAATCATGGAGATTTAATAAAACAAGTTTTTAAAAAATAAGAAAATATAGAATAAGGAGAAAGTCATGGAATTAAAAGGTTCAAGAACAGAGAAGAATTTATTAGAAGCATTTGCAGGGGAGTCGATGGCAAGAAACAAGTATACGTTTTATGCATCAAAAGCAAAAAAAGAGGGATTTGTTCAAATCAGTGAATTATTTCAAGAAACAGCAGCTAATGAAAAAGAACATGCTGAAGTTTGGTACAAATTATTGCACAATGGTATTGGAACGACTGCTGAAAATCTACTTGATGCTGCCAAGGGCGAAAACTACGAATGGACTGAAATGTACAAGAATTTTGCTGAGGTAGCAGATGAAGAAGGATTCACACAAATCGCTTTCTTATTTAGAGAAGTTGCTAAAATTGAGAAAGAGCATGAAGAAAGATACCTTGCTTTATTGAATAATGTTGAAAAAGAAAGAGTGTTTGCTCGCGACGATGTACAAGTATGGCAATGCTCAAATTGTGGACATTTGCATTATGGTAAAAAAGCTCCTAAACTTTGTCCAGTATGTGATCATCCACAAGCCTACTTTCAATTGTTAGCTAAAAATTACTAATTGTAGTTTTATCGGAAATAGACAGTTATCTATTTCCTTTTTTATTTGTAAAAGCAGGAGTAAAATGATATAATTGTTGATATGATGAGGTGATTTTGTGTATCCACATGAGTTGTTTTGGGGAATTAGTTTATATGGTGTATTCATTACTATAGGGATTATTCTTTGTATTATTACATTACGAGTTTATGGTAAGAAAATAGGAATTGACCCTAAATTTTTAGATTTTGTTGAATTGAATGGTTATATTGCAATCGCCGTTGGCTTTCTGGCAGCAGCAGCATGGCAGGGATTGTATGATTACCTATCAAATCCAGAATTAGGATTTAAGTTAACAAGTGGAACTACTTTTCTTGGGGGTTTAATCGGGGGTACAATATCATTTTTAGTTGGTTATTGGTTTTTCGGAAGAAAAAAATATGATTCAAAACTGATAGATGTTTTACCACTTGTTCCTTGTTGTATATTGATTGCTCATAGTTTTGGAAGAATTGGCTGTTTTTCTGTTGGCTGTTGTTATGGAAAACCAACAGATTCTTGGTTAGGGATGGTATTCCCTGCTGGTTCACCTTCGTATTATGCTTATGGTCCTGGAGTAGCTGTTTATCCGACGCAGTTATTTGAAGCTGTTTTTCTACTTTTGATGTTCATCCTAACCTCTTATTTGTTGTTAAAGAAAAACTTCAAATACAATATTTGCCTATATTTATTTGGATATGGAGTTTTCAGATTTTTGATTGAATTTATTCGTGCAGATGATCGGGGAAAGTTTATTGGTGAACTTTCACCATCTCAATTTTGGTCAATTGTTATGGTAGGACTATCAATTGTACTTTATTTTTTTATCAAGAAAAAGACTAAAATGCCTGGTCAAAAAGCCAAGGTCTAGATAAATTCATTATTTGACATTTTTTTTGTTTTTTGATATAATTATTGTCGACCAAAAAGAAGGACAGAGGTGATGTTTTTTGGTTCCTCTCTTGTACTTGGCTGAACTGTTTAATTTTAAATTTTTCGCCGACAATTGGGCTTTGAGTTTAGCCCTATTAATTTTATTTGTTTTATTGTTAATGGCTTCAGCGTTTTTCTCAGCTACAGAAACAGCATTTTCAAGCGTTAACCTGATTAGACTACGCAATTATTTAGAAGAAAAGAAAAAAGGGGCAAAAAAAGCTGTTTATATTGCGGAAAAGTTTGATATCGCATTAACAACCATTTTAGTTGGAAATAACTTCGTTAATATTGCTGCGACAACCGTAGGCACATTTATTGCAACGCGAACCATTTTAAATCCAACATGGTCTAGTATTATTAGTACTATAATAATGACGTTGATTATTCTTACCTTTGGCGAAATCCTTCCCAAAGCAAATGCAAAGGAGAATGCAGAAAAGATTGCACTCCGTAATTCGGGAATAATGTTTATTTTGATGAAAATATTATGGCCGATTACTTATCTGTTTATTCAATTACGCAAAAGCATATTTAAGAAAAAAACAGAAAATGCAGTAGTACCAATGGTTACTGAGGATGAATTGGAGTCGATTATTGATGCCATGGAAACTGAAGGGGTTATCGACAAGGACAATGCGGAATTGTTGCAAAGCGCAATAGATTTAAGCGAAAAAACTGTTTATGACATTATGACACCAAGAGTAGATATGATTGCCATAGATATAAATGACTCTATCGATGAAATTCGTGATCAGTTTCTTGAATATAAATTTTCAAGAATGCCGGTTTACGATGGAGATAAAGACCATATTTTAGGTGTATTAAGAGAAAGAGACTTTTTTGCTGCGCTTATATTGAATAAAGCAGTTAATATTAAAGAATTATTATCAGCACCATTATATGTTTCTAAAAGCACAAAAGTAGATGATTTATTACGAAAAATGCAAGTTGAAAAAACTCACTTTGCGATTGTATCGGATGAATACGGTGGTACAAGTGGAGTTGTCACCATGGAGGATGCTCTTGAGGAATTAGTCGGAGAAATCTATGATGAATATGACGATGAAGAAACAGAAAAAATTACAAAAATTGACGAAAATAAATATTTGTTATCTGCTAATATGGAAGTAGAAGAGCTTTATGAAGAACTGCAATTAGGAATTCCTCCTTATTCAAGATATTCAAATATCGGAGGAATGCTTTATGAGGCTTCTGAAGTTACTCCATATGAAGGCATGAAATTAAAATTCGATGCTGAATATGAAGAAGATGACCTTGAGAATCCAATTCACATATTTTATCAACTTGAGTATACGATAAAAAAGGTTGAGAATCGACGAATTCGTCTCGTTGAATTATTAATCAAAAAAGTTGATTTGGAAGATGAGGAATAAATATAAAGACTAAAATATATGTTTTAGTCTTTTTTATGATAAAAAATGTAAAGTGGAGGTTTTATGAGCACACTACATATGATGATAGGAATTCAAGGAAGTGGAAAAACAACATATACAAAGAGGTTAGAAAAAGAATTCAATGCTAGAGTAGTATCTAGCGATTCCGTAAGGACACTTCATCCTGATTGGAAGGAAGAAGATATCTTCCCTGAAGTATATCGTTTATGCGCCGAATACTTACAAAGAGGAATCGATGTGATTGCCGATTCTACTAGCATCACCCCAAGAGTAAGAAAACGATATGTTGATTCAGTAAAAGCATATGGCGTAGATTTTGATATGATTGCACATTACTTTACTATTCCTTATGAAGTTTGCTATCAAAGAGTTATGCAAAGGAACTCAAATCCTGAAGAACGATATTTACCTCTACCCGTGATTGTATCCTATCTAAGTCGACTAATACCTCCTAGTCTAGAAGAAGGATTTAAAGAAATAAGAAAAATTGATCAAGTTGATGATGTTTTGTTGAAGGATTTAATTGTTGATGAAAAGCAAGGCTACGCTTTTTATTTTAAAATAGGAAATAGCATCATTGAACGTTATCAAGGTAGAAAAATAGCGACGAAAAGTGAATATATTGATAAATATACTAATTTTCGTTTAGCTTCGGTCAGCAAACAATTTATTGCTCGAGCAATTGTTCAATTAGTTGCTGAGGGATTATTACAATATGATACTTCACTACGATCTATCTATCCAGAATTACCAGAGTGTTATGAAAAGATAAAGATCATCAATTTATTGAATCATACCTCAGGGATAAAGGATTATGAAGATATGCCTCATACCGAAAAACAAATCGTTGATGCTGATGTTTTGGAATACATTAAAACTCAAGAATCACTCTATTTTTCGGTAGGTGAACAATATCGCTATAGTAATACCGCTTATGTATTATTGGGTTTGATTATTGAAAAAGTATCAAAGATTAAACTAGATCAATACATAACAGAAAAGATTTTTACTCCAGCTCATATGTTGAATTCCTTTGTGAATTATGAGGGGATAACTGATGTTGTTAATAGAGCTTATGGTCATAAAATAATAAATAATGAACTGATAGTAAGCGATCAATATTGGTGTAGTGCAACGATTGGTGATGGAGGACTTTATTCTTCGGTGAACGACTTGATTCACTGGCTAGATTTCCTTCAAAAAGATAAGTTAAGTGAACAAATGTTTATTTCCAATATTCTTCCTAATGGTAAAAACAGTGAATATGGATTAGGGATTAGAATTGTTACTCATCAGGATAAACCAATTATCTACCATTGCGGGGAAACGATAGGAACAAACACAATTGTCGGCTTTATCCCTAGTTTAAAGGCGGAATTTATTTTCCTGACAAATGTCAACGTCATTAACTGTAGCAAATTTATTTCTAACTTATATCGTTACTTAAATATAAAAGTATAATAAAAAGCAGTGTTTGATGACTGCTTTTTTTTACTGGTTGTAAATAAGAAAATTTTGACTACTTTCTTCATTATCTTCAAGGTTTTGATATATTGTAAATTTTAAATCTTATATCGAAAAAATTATCTTTTGTATAGACTATGAAGATGCATGTTAATTAATTCGTTTATTATATTATAAACAATAATAGTGGATATAAAATTAATCAAATTAAAATCAATTGTGGTATAATGTGATTAATAAAAAAATCATTTTGAAAGGAGAAGGTAGTGTGGAAGAAATGTTCAAGAAAGCATTAGAGATACCCTCGCTTGCAAATTTTAAAAATGTTTTAGTCGTTGGGCCGCATCCTGATGATATTGAGATAGGAGCGGGGGGATTTGTTAGTCGCTTAATTAAAAAAGGATATAAAGTTACTTACTTAATTTGTACAGATGGAGGTAGTGGAACCCGCGATTATCATGTGAAGATTACCGATTTGATTAAGATTAGAAAAGAAGAGTCGCTAGCTGCTGCCAAACTAATGGGGGTGGCAGAGGTTTATTTTTTAGATTATCCTGATGGTGGAATTTATGATACAGCAAGAATGTCATCGGATATATCAAGAATCATCATTACAGTGAAACCAGATTTGGTATTATGCCCCGATCCTAACTTATCCAATGAAACACATCCAGATCATTTGAATGTAGGGGAAGCGACGAGAAGGTCATTAGTAGCAGCGATGTATCCTAATTCAGCACGTCGTCATGGTTTAGAAATTGATGAAAGTACAGTGTTGCCGCAAGGAATTACTTTGGGGTATTATTACACTGATCGAGCCAATACTATTATTGACCTAACCGATGAAGATTTTATGAAACAAGTAGCTGCTTTAAAATGCCACCAGTCTCAAATGGATTCGAGTATGGATATGGTAATTGGATATCTAAAGATGAGAGGTCAAAAATTAGGCTCGACGATAAATGCTCCTCATGGAGAAGGATATTTTGTGTTAGCGCCTATTCACCAACATTGTTTTCTAGAAAAATTATCATAAAAATTAATAACGCCTTTAGTTAATCTTATCAAAAGGCGTTTTTTCTTTTTCTTTTTTTCTTTTTTTGTTATACTAATAGTAAGCAAGGCGGGGGATAAACATGAAGAAAATAATTGAGATTATTCCTAATTATTCTGAAGGTCGAGACAGAGCGGTCATGGAAGCTATTCTTTCCCCTTTTCAAAGAGAAGGAATCTCTTTGTGCTTTTTAGAAATGGATAAAGATTATCATCGTAGTGTTGTAACAATTATCGGTGAAATCGATGTTGTTGTAGAGAGTATGGTAGAAAGCGCGAAGATTGCTAGTAATAAAATCGATTTAAATGTTCAAAGGGGAGAACATCCACGTATGGGAGCAGTAGATGTAATTCCTATTTTACCAATTAAAAATGCGACGGAAGAGGAG
>JAAYBG010000058.1 GCA_012718985.1 Acholeplasmataceae bacterium | reverse complement strand
TTCTTAATTCTTGAAAGAATTTTTTAATTTTATCACTTGTAAGAATAATAGAAGAATTTTGAATTTCACTACCTCTATTCACTAATGTGACATTTTCATAAGAAGTCTTTTTATACAATTCTTCTTTAGAAATTCTGCCAACCATATAATCTGTTATGCCATTGATATTTTCAATACGGAAGGTACGATGTAATCGTGCTTTGCGAAAGTCCAAATCAATAACACAAACTTTTTTTCCGCTTAATCCTAAAGCTACAGCAACATTTGCAATGGTTGTAGTTTTCGCTTCATCACCGATTGATGACTCTATTTGAATTACTTTTTTATTACCATCTATTCCATAATATAAAATATTATCTTTTAATCTAATATACGCTTCCTTTAAAGCTTCATTTCCTTCTGTGCCAAAAATAATCGCATCTTGACGTTCTAAAACTTCTGTTTTGTTATTGAATAAATTCATTTTTTATTACCTCCATTAATTTGGATACTCGGTAATAATGCTAATACTTTAATTTCAAACATCTGTTCGAATTCTTCTTTTGAAGTAAAGGTATCTTCAATTAAATATTTTATTAAAATAATTCCAAAAGAAATAATGAAACCTAGCAAACAACTAATAATTAACACGGTTAAAGCTCCTCTTGAGCCTGTTGCTTCATAAGCATATTCCATATCGATTAGTTTATTCGCAAGCACATCGTACTTATATTCTCCATTTTCCGTTACATTAGCAGCTTCCATCGCTTTTTCTAAAACGGTATTTGCAAGCGTAATAGCCAAATCATTATTTCCAGCCTTAGCCTTTATTCTAAGGATAAGAGAATTTGTTGTTACACTAACGGTAATTGAATCCAGTATTTGTTTTTTTGATAAATTATACTCTTTCAATTCCTCTTTTACTAGTTCAATAACCGAGTCAGAAACAATAAAGTCTTTAAATGTATTAATTAAATAATTCGAATAAAGATAATCTTGATAGCCATTAGCTGTTGCTGTACTACTTTCAGCCATAACTATTGCTGTTGCATCAGCACTATATGTTGTCTTTCTGATACCGAATCCATAAATTGCTCCGCTTAAAATAGAAACAAAAATAACAATTAGTATTAAAAGCCAATTCTTCTTTGCAAGAAAAAATAGATCATTTAAAGATAATCCTTTCTCCTCAAAGTTCTTTTCATTAACCATATTGCACTCCCTTTATATTGATCTCTATTGATTATACCACATCAGCCTTTAAAAATCTAGGCTTTTGGTAAGTTTGAGGAAAAAAACTTCTCATCATAATTTAATTCCTTTAAAACTTTATTGATTAATGCTTTAATTTCTTTTTCGTTTTTTTCAATCTCCTGGACAAGTTTGATTTGATTTCGTGCTCGCTCTAAATTATGTTTTTTACGATTAATTCTAAAGTATAAATCTCCTTCTAAATAATCATGTAAAAAACGCATAGCGATTTCACAAGTAATAATGTGATATCCATCATAAAGTGCTTCTGCTTCTGATGGCCATAAAATTTCTTTAACTTCACTTAAAAACCCTTTTGTAAATGCTTCAACAAGCTCTAAATCAATCTTAACTTTTTCTAAATCCACTTCATCTTCTACGGCAATAGAGGCGCCTATACGAAGAGCATCGCCATAATCGTATAAAATAGAACCTTTCATAACGGTGTCTAAATCAATTAAACACAGCGCTTTCCCTGTTTTTTCATCCAACAAAACATTGCTTAATTTTGTATCATTATGAGTAACACGATAAGGAATAATTTTCTTTTCTAATTTTGAAGTTATCCTTGAGAAAAATGCACTACGTGCGTGGATAAACTCAATTTCTTCTTGGCATTCCTTTACTCGATCACAACGATCTAATTTAATTATATCCAAAAACTTTTCATAACGATAAGGAGTGTCATGAAAATGCCTAATCGTATCATCAAGAATCCTTGTGTGAAAACCGTTTAGAAGAAATTGAAATTCTCCCACCGCTTTTCCTACTTCATAAAACATTTCTTTTGATTCGATAATTTCATATGTTTTTGAACCATTGATGTATTGCATACAGCGCCAATATCTATTTTTATAAATAACAATATCCTGACCTAAACGGCTAGTAACAATATTAAGCGTTGCCCGATTCGGATCTTTACCCTCATAAATCAGTTTTTTTCTAATATATTCTGTTACTTCTTTGATATTATGCATCATTCCAAATGGACTATTAAAAACATGGGTATTAATCTCTTGTAAGATATAATTGCATTCTGGCATTACCACCAAATATGTTTTATTGATATGTCCACTTTCAATTTCTTTTATTTCTACAATTTTTTGGGAATTAAGAAACTCCTCTGCCACTTTCCGTAAATCATGAGGCATTTCCTTGTTATCCATTACTATCCCTCCTCAGCCAAAATATTATAATCTTTTTCCTGGTTTTTGTCAACCTATTCACTTTTTATTTTTTAATCAAAGATTTTATCAACTTATATAAACCTAGACTAACGATATATGTACCACAAACTTGTGCCAATGAAATTATAACCGGATATAAAAACTTAGAAAAACGATAAATATTCTCTAACGGCCAGACAGCAAGCGGCTCATTCAAGAACATCAAATTCGTACCAATCATTTCATTCAACAGATAGACAAACAAACAGATGATAAGCAAACTAATTGTATAATTTTTAAAATCCTGATTATTTGGCTGAAAATAGCCTGTAATAGCGATAATTAAGCCCACAAAAATAGCTAAGCTATGATAAATTAAACTATGAAATGTTAGAACATGAAGTAGAGGATGAATTAATAACGCTGTTGATGGATAACAAACAAAAGCAATCCCTGCAATGATTTGCCCATAAAAAATCCATGACTCTCCTAATCTTTTCCATCTTCCTTTTCCATAACCAGCCAAACCAAGACCATAAATAAAGAGACTACAATAATATAAAGGAATCCAGTCGCTCAATGTTGTTCCGATTCTTATCGTTAGATTCCAAACAATTTTTAAAATTTCCAAAATTAAAACGATCCAAAAAATAATTTTAATCATTTTTTCAATCTTTTCCTTAGAAAACTTATGGGTTATCAATAATAAGCCTATGACTAAAATAAGAGATAATAGGATATAAAGAAAATGTTCCCATCCTAGTAGCCCAGGAATGTTACCGATACCGTCATTAGAAAAGAATCCCATAATAAACCTCACTTACAAGTAATAACCACAACGGGTTCTAGTACTGCCATTGTAATGATTAAAAGAATCATATAGTTCATAAAATAGTAACTCACATCAAAAAGTCCGTATAAACCTGACATTGCGAAACTAAAGATGATGATGATTTTTTCGATGTTAATTTGACGCAACAGCCAATAATACTTCTCACCAAGATGAAACAAAAGCGCTCCAACACCAAAACCACCTGCCGTATAGAGAGTGTGTAAAAGCGTGCTATGACCCCAGGTATAAGTTTCACTATTACTTGAAAAAGGGGCAAACATCCCATGACCAAATAATGGTCTTTCTTTGAACGCATTTAATATTTCTTGATAAATAGGAATTCTTCCATTGATACTATCCAGATCAATTTTTAGTACATATCCATAAAAACGGCTAAAATACTCCGGATAATGATATCCTGTATAAACTAAAAGAAAAGTAAACCCTAATAGTAGAATATTAAAAGTTGATAAAAAACTCCATTTATCTTTTGCATATTTTATCGCAACAGGAAATATAAACACGAGTCCTAAAACCATCGAAGAAATAGAACCACGCGAATAAGTAAACAAAATGGCTACCATCTGAAAAAAAGTAATCATCGTATAAAGAATTGTTTTTATTCCTTTATTAACAATTGCTAGATATAGAGTGAAAGGAAAGGTAAAAAGTAAAATTAACCCTATATTATTAGTAACTCCCCATCCAACCTTAATTCCTTTAGACAATAAACTATCAATAACATTCTCTTGAATGACATAATAAGTAATCATTTGCAAAAGAATAAAAATACCCAAATAAGTAATTATTCTAGCTAAATCAATAAAATTCATTTTCGCTGTGGTTACAAAAAAAGAATAGAAAAATAAAAGTCCAAGAGAACATAAAGCAACAAAACCCAACTGTTTTAAGAAATATTCCGCTTTTGTTGCGATTCCCCCCAGCATCAATGAAAAACATAAAATCAATAAGCCAATAAAAAAACGCCCGAAACTAAATTTTTCACGATATCGAATCAGGTGAATTATCATACCAATGATGACTATACCGACAATCAAATAAAGATTGAATGGTACTGTATATGCATCAAAAGGATGGGCAAAAATAAAGGGGATGAATAGAATAAGGGGAATAACGACTTTCGTGTTTTTACATGTTAAAAGCAATAAAAAGATAGTTATACCAATTGCTAACAAAGCGAAATTTTCTGCTTTTATAATGATATTGCTTTCTGCTTGCTTATTGATTTGTAAATAGGGGATTGCCCAAAAAAAATAAAAAACTACTAAAACAATTGCAAAGTATGTTTTTTCAAAAATAGTTTTTCCCAATTTAGCCATATTTTTTCTCACTTGTTATCTTTCGTATTCCTATTATACCATTTTATTGATTCAAATTAAAGGTCTATTTATTGTTATTTCTTTTAATTTTATAAATAAGAAAACATAGTAAAGTACTCATTAAATAACCACCAAAATTGATTGCCATGTCACTACCCATTGGACTACGTTCTATTGCCAAGAACTGCATTAATTCCGATGTAATTGCAACCACCATCCCAATCGTTAGAGATATCCATAACCACTTTTGTCTATCCTCTAAAAAAGGAGAAAAGGTTAGAAAACCAAAAGTACCCATAACAAAAAACCATCCAAAATGACCAAATAATTTCCGAACAATACCATGAAGTGTTTCATAATCAAGGTCTAACTTCAAAAAGTCAAGGTCAGTAGCCATTTTAAATAGAAAATCAGTAATCCAACCAGATTCACTTGAAGAAATCTTACCACTTTGTAAGGATGAAATATAAGCAACTAAGATGCTTAATAAGTATAAAACTAGATAAATATAATTCACTTTCTTTTTGTTTTCCATAATAATCCTCATATAGATAAAAAGATGAGGTTTTACTCATCTGTTTTTTGTTTAATCATTTTGATTAAATAACACGAATAATCCCATTAATAGAATCTGTTTACAGATAGCTAGTCAAATATTTTTGCTGCTATTTTTAAACTAAAATCCTACATTTTTGTGATTATTTGTTGTATCAAAACGCCAACACCAATAGCCAAACAATAATAACCAAACCAACTCAATTTTCCTTTTTTAATCACCGCTAGTAAAAACTTAAAAGAAAAATAAGTGGTAATCATCGCGACAATGAACCCAACAATATAATAAATCAATTTGTTTGTTTCTCCAGAAAGACTTCCTAGATTCTCCAATTCTAATACCGTTGCTCCTAAAACTGCAGGAATGAATAATAAGAATGCATAGTCTGCTGCCGTTTCTTTCTCAATTTTACGCGTAAAAGCTCCCGACAAACAAGAACCACTACGAGAAATCCCCGGTAAAATACCTAAGCATTGAAAGCAACCAATCACAAGTGCATCTTTATAATTTAATTCTTCTCTTTTCCTGAAGCCAACAATTCTTGTTATGGTTAGTAAAATACAACCATTGATAATCAATAATAATCCTACTACCCATAGTTTACTAGCTAGTAAGTTAATAACATCTTTAAACAATAAAGCAAAGATAACTGCGGGAATTGTTGAAAGGATGAGAAGAATCACATATTTAAAATCTTTCTCATATTCTTTATTTTTCTTAAAAACATAATAGAAAAATCCTTTGATTAATTGCCATAGCTTTTTCCAAAGAAAAGCTAAAATCGCAATTAAACTTGCAAGATGTAATAAAACTTCAAACGTTAAAGTATCATTATTAATTCCCATTAATTCTTGAACAATAATAAGATGAGCGCTAGAAGAAATAGGTAATACTTCCGCAACTCCTTGGACTAATCCTAATAAAATGTATTTTAAAAGTTCTAGCATGTCTGTTCGCCATTAGGATGATACTGAGGAACTAACTCCTTAATAATGCACTTCATTTCTAAATTTTCTTCTAAACACAATTGATGCAATTCTGATAATTTATGATAGAAATTTTCTTCATCCAATTCAATTGGTTTACCAATATAGATTAATTTATTCTCTGTGCTTTGTAATCCTTCTTCTTCCATAAGCAATTCTTCATATAGTTTTTCTCCAGGGCGTAATCCTGTGATTTCTATCTTAATATCCACATTAGGAGTATACCCTGATAACTTGATTAAATTTTCAGCAAGGTTGTATATTCTTACTGGTTCCCCCATTTTTAATACGAAAATTTCTCCACCTTGTGCATAACTCCCCGCTTGTAAAACTAAACTTACTGCTTCAGGAATTGTCATGAAATAGCGAGTAATATCCGGATGAGTTACGGTTACTGGTCCGCCCATCTCGATTTGCTTCTTGAATAAAGGAATTACTGAACCATTTGAACCTAAAACATTTCCAAATCGTACAGCAACAAAATCAGTGTCAGAATGTTTGTTAATTGTTTGAACGATCATTTCACAAATTCTTTTTGTTGCTCCCATAATATTTGTCGGTCGCACTGCTTTATCGGTAGATATTAAAATAAACTTCTTAACATGGTGTTCCGATGCTGCTTGGGCAACATTTAAAGTACCGAACACATTGTTTTTTACTGCTTCGATTGGACTTGTTTCCATTAACGGAACATGTTTATGAGCAGCAGCATGATAAACGATATTGGGCTGATACTGTGAAAAAACACTTTTCACTTTTATTTTATCGCGCACACTACCAATTAATACCAATAAATCTAGTTTAGGAAACTTGCGCTTTAATTCCTGTTCGATATCATAAGCATTGTTTTCATAAACATCAAAAATAATTAATTGTTTTGGAGAACTATTAGCAACTTGACGACATAATTCAGAACCAATTGAACCTCCGCCACCTGTCACTAACACAACTTGGTCTTTTAAATAACTTGTTATTTCGCTTAAATTGACTTTTATTTGTTCTCTACCCAATAAATCTTCAATTTGAACATCTCTTATTTTATTTATCAATACCTCTTCCCCAACCAATTGATAGATTCCCGGTAAGGTCTGAATTTTACATTTCGTTTCTTTACAAATCTTAATGATTTTAGAAATTTCTTGTGGATTGGCTGATGGCATTGCAATGATAATTCGGTCAATTTCATATTGTTTCGCTAAGGAAATAATATCATTACGATTTCCAGCAATTTTAATTCCTCGGACATATTTATTCAGTTTAGCAGGATCATCATCAATCATAATCAATGGAGTCATATTTAGTTCTTCAACGCTTTGCATTTCTCGAATTAGGCTAACTCCTGCCTCTCCAGCACCAATGATCATCACTTTTATTTTTCCTTCTTGATAATTTTTCTTAAACGGAATTTTCTTATAAAAAGCGTAGTGTTTAATAAACCGAAAGAAAAAACGACTTAACATGATAAATACTATTTGCAACAAAGCAGCAACAAGACACCACCTAAGGGTCAGGAAATCTTTTGCTATGATGGAAACAATAGAGTTAATCACCAAAACACAAAAAACTCCAAATAAAATTCTTACTATTTCGCTAATTCCTGCATAACGCCACAAACTATCATATAGTTTTAAAACAGCAAAAATAATGATAGTTAAACCAACAAAAGGGATTAAATACAACAAAATATTATTATAATTGATTGCGCTTTTATCTTCTTCTGTTAGCCATAATGCTATAAAGGATATTAATATAGTCAAGATACAATCATATAGGACAATAAGTGCTTTTTTATAATAATGGCCCAATTTTGCCTTTTCCATTTTCTCTCCTTCTAACATTATGAATTCATAATGTTCTTAACTGTTTTTTTCGGTGTTTCTTCTTCTACCTGAACATTGTATTTTTCTAAAAATTTTTTTATTCCCGTTACAATATAATCAACATTCTCTAAATCAATATTTTTATCCTGATAAAAACTATTAGGGAAGAAATACTTCTTATCTTTGATACTCGGATAGGCCCTGATTGCCACATGATGTAGTTTCTTAAAAGCAGTATAATCTGATTTATCTTCCTTTGTATCTTCGCGATAATGAAACTTTGCTTGTTCTAAAACTTTTAATTCTATTGCTTCTTTCACTTCATCAATAAATTTTGTTTCGCGGAAATAATCAAAAACAAAATGCCTTCCTTGACCTATTCTATCAACAAAAATTATTTTTTTATCCAAACTGATTAAATCTTCTTTTACCATCTGATGATACATTGCCTTTGCGCCTAAAAAACCCTTATAATGGTTATCTAAAAACACATAAGCAATAGTGTTGTTCATGGTTTTTACTTCTTTCATTAAAGTAAGTAAACAAATAATTCCACTTGACGTATTAAAATTAAATCGTTTTCCACCGCCAAGCCAACCCATACTATAAATTGCTAACAGGACAAAAGGAATAACAAGATAGAAAAATTTGGGAAAAATAGCGACCAAAAGAATTGCCAGAATCGTAGAAATCGCTGATAAAAGCAAATTGCTTAACGGTGCTTTTCTCGTAATAAAAGCTGGCATTTTAACTGGTGTATCATAATAAGTAGCAATAATATACTTTGCTTTCCGTATATCCCCAATCAAGATATTTTTTTGTCCCTTGAAGCGGGGATAATTTTCACTCCGTAAACCTAATCCTCCCGCCCGTTCAAAAACAAAATCGCGAAATTTTTTCTTATTATTTCGACTTAACCGATTTTGAAAAAAAATTAAATCTTCAAAGCATTTTTTACTCATCTCTTACCTTCCCATTGTTTGAATTTCTTGTTTAATCATCGTAATAAACTCTCCAGTCGTAACTGTTGTTGTTTGATTAGAACCATATTTACGATAAGTAATTAAATTGTTATTTACTTCGTTGTCACCACATACTAGTTGATAAGGTATCTTCTTTGTTTGGGCTTCACGAATCTTATAGCCGAGTTTTTCTTCTCGCTCATCAATCTCACAACGAATGTTTTCGTTGAACAATTGATCCTTTAACTTTTGAACATACTCTAAATGATGTTCATTACTAACTGGAATCAACTTCACTTGAACAGGAGCAAGCCAAATTGGAAAAGCTCCCCCAAAATGCTCAGTGATGACACCGATAAATCGTTCAATTGAACCAAATAACGCACGATGTAACATAACTGGACGTTTCTTTTCGCCATTCTCATCAATGTATGTTAAGTCAAATCGTTCTGGTAAATTCATATCTAATTGAATTGTACCACATTGCCAAATACGATTCATTGAGTCTTTCAATTTAAAATCCAATTTAGGTCCATAAAATGCACCATCTCCAGGATTAATTTTATATTCTCGCTGAACAGAACGACAAGCATCTGCCAGTGCAGCCTCTGCTTGATCCCAAATTTCAATAGAACCGATATATTTATGCTCTGGTCGTGTTGATAGTTCAATGTGATAAGAAAGATTAAATACCGAATAGACTTCTTCAAATAATTTAATTAGATTTCCCACTTCTGTTACGATTTGATCAGGTCTCATGAAGATATGCGCATCGTCCTGTGTGAAGTTACGAACTCTAAACAATCCATTTAATGCCCCACTTGCCTCATGACGATGAACCAATCCAAGTTCTCCAATCCGCAAAGGAAGGTCTTTATAAGAATGAAGGCTATGTTTATAAACCAACATCCCTCCTGGACAATTCATTGGTTTAATCGCAAATTCATGCTTATCAATCTCCGATGTATACATGTTTTCTCGATAATTTGTCCAATGTCCCGATATCTCCCACAATTCTTTATTCAACATAATCGGCGTTTGAATAAATTGATATCCCTCACGAGTATGTACTTTAAACCAGTAATCTTCTAGTTGCTTTCGTAATACCATACCTTTTGGTAGCCAGAAAGGAAAACCTGGGCCGTATTCACTCAGCATGAATAATTCTAATTCACGTCCCAATTTACGATGGTCTCTGGCTTCCCGCTCTTTTAGGTTTTCTAAATGTTTATTTAATTCTTCTTCCGAAAAGAAACAAGTACCATAGATTCTTTGCAATTGTTCGTTTTTACTATCTCCACGCCAATATGCACCACTAATTGCTAGTAGTTTGCAAAACTTTAACCATTTTGTACTAGTAACATGAGGTCCACGACATAAATCGATAAATTCTGCGTGTTGATAACAAGTAATTGTCTCTGTTTCAGGAAGTTCAGAAATGATTTCCATCTTGTATTTATCTTCTTTAAATAATTCTAGAGCTTGTTTTTTTGATACTTCAATTCGTTTGAACTCTACGTCAGATGCCGCAATATGTTTCATTTCCTTTTCTATTTTTACCAAGTCTTCTTCAGTAATCTTAACATTATTTCCTGGATTAATATCATAGTAAAAACCTTCTTCAATTGCTGGACCGACACCAAAACAAGCTTGAGGATACAATTTTTTTACCGCACTTGCTAGTAAGTGACTACAAGAATGATTTAAAACTTCTTGGGCTTCCGGATCTTCTTTTGTAATTAATTCTAAAGTAGCATCTTCTTCAATCGGGCGTTTTAAATCATATAATTTGCCATTTATTTTAGCACAAACCGATTTCTTTGCTAGACTAGAAGAGATACTACTAGCAATTTCCAAGGCGCTAGTCCCCTTATTAAATTCCTTTATACTACCATCTAAAAATGTAATTTTCATAATTACTGCTCCTTATTTTAATTTTAACATTTTTTTCTTATTTTTTCAATCTACAATATAAAACAGTCCCTTGCTTATGCAAAGGACTGTTTCTACAGCGGTACCACCTTTATTCAAACCATAAAAGGTTTGCTCTTCATTCTATTAACGCTAGATTCACGGATTATTTTCATAATCGGCTCCCCGAGAGTAATCATTAAGGTTTATTAGTAGTTTCCACCATCCTACTTCTCTAAAAATAAACTATTTTAATGATCATGTTCAGTTCAAAACCATCTTATATATTATATAGCGGTTTCTTGATTTCGTCAATATTTATCGTGCAATAACATTGACTGTAATTGTACAGGTTTGGGTTGGATCGGTATTTAGTGTAGCTGTTATCGTCGCTGTCCCAATCTTAACTCCAACTAGTTTATTATTTACATAACGAATAATTTCTGTATCGCTTGATGAATAGGTTATCGTATATCCTGTTATATCTAAGATAGAAGTTGGTACAGTCGTAAACTCTTCTGTCAGAACAACATTAACACTTGTTGAAGCAAAACTAAATATTGGTTTTATTTCATAATTACCAAAAACTTCGTTTGCATTTGCTTCAGCTACCATATTTCCATAAACATAAATATAACGATTAAAATCTCCAAAACTATTGACTACAACTGAAGGTAGTGTTGTTGCTTTAATGATAATTCTTGTTAGATTAGTATTATTATTAAATGCTAATGGCATAATGATAAGGTCATTTGCACTAATAATCACTTCTGTGAACTTACTACCGTCAAAGGCTCCTGTTTCAATTTTCTTTACTGTTCCTGGAACCGTTAGTTTTAGTCTTGTTAATGGCACTAAATCTTGAATAATCGTTTCTCCGTTTTTAGTTAATAAAATACCGTCCATTACTTTATAAGTTGTATTTGATGCATCTAAGGTAACTGTCACAAGATTATTACAACCAGCAAAAACCATTTTTCCAATACTTGATAAATATCTTGGTAAAGCAAGTGTCAACAGTTGCGTACAGTCTTTAAAAGCATAATCTTCAATGCTTCTAACTCCTGTGCCAAATGATATAGCATCCAATGTCCCACAACCAGCAAAAGCATATTTTCCTATTGCAACAACCGATGCTGGAATCGTGATATTTCTTAATCTTGTACAATTAGCAAATGTATAATCAGCAATTCTATTGATACCACCACTAACAATTGTCACACCCGTTAAGTTACTACATCCTTCAAAGGCATGAGAGCCAATGAAAGTAACTGTATTAGGAACGGATACTGTCGCAATGGTAGTTACACCACTAAATGCATAATCAGCAATCGTTTTAACATTTGTTGGAATAGTAACCTCACTACTAACTCCAGGAATTTGATTATATTTGTATAAAACATTACCAAACATAACAAATTGCGTTGTCGTAGCATTGGTATACCACTGAGTATTATGGAATGCTTTTACTCCTATCTCAGTAATACCACTACCGCCAGTTATTGTTGCTAGGGAAGAACAATTATAAAAGGCATACTCACCAATTTTTGTGATTGTGCTAGGAAGCACGATTTCTTCTAACATCGTATTGTCATAAAAAGCCCATTTACCGATAGCAACCACTGTTCCTGATACAGATCCTACCGTAATTGTTTGATTAATTATCACTGTATTCGCTGTTCCACGATATTCTAATATTGTAATTGCTCTATTATAATAAGAGAAATATAAATCATTGTCAGTTAAGAAAACTGTGCCTTCTTCATAAATATCATAATTTGACCAATAACTATTATTTCGATACCGTGAAATATCATAAGGCTTTGTAAAGACAACCAAATCTTCATAGATATAATCACCAATTACATTAACCTGTTCTGACTTCAAGGTTACTTCAGCAATATTTCTTTGCAAAGCTTTGTACCCCAATGTTTGAACGTACGCATCTAGTATAATTGATGTTCCTGGACTATCATAGAAAGCATAGGCTCCAATTGTACTAACAAAATATCCTGCTACTTTTCTTACTTCCTCTGGTTCGATAGTATCAATATATTTTACGATAGTTGCTTCTTGTAAAGCAGTATTAATAATATATTTATAATAAGAATTTTGTAAGATTTCCGTACCTGTTCGATAAATCTGATATTTGTTCCAAGCACTATCTGCCAGGTAATCTCCCAAAACAACTTCAGGAACAAAGAATAAAATCCAGTTATCCGCTAGTACTGTTACTTTTGGTACTACTAATGAATTAACCGTAACGCTATTTAATGCCGCACAATTATGGAATGCTTTATAACCTATGTAAGTAATTGATGTTGGCAAACTGATTGTTTCTATAGTAGCATTATTCGCAAATGCCATAGCATAAACACTAGTAACATTCATACCATTAATAATAGCAGGAACAACAACGTTTTTCTCTGTTCCGATATACTTAACAATACCAATACTATTATTATAAATTGAATAACGGAAATTATCGCTTTGAGCCACTACTGACCCAACATTATGGACGCTGCATTCCGTAAAGTTATTCAAGTAAATATTGAAATATTCACTAGCTACTAAAACAACATCTTCACTATGGCACACTTGATAACCAATATTTGTAGGACAAGCGCCAAGGAAACGAATACTAGTATTTACATCATTTTCATTGTATAAAGCGAAATCCGCTAGATTTTTGATGCTTTGTGGTACGACTACTTCTGTTGTAGTGATTGGCATGTAATAAATTGCAAATCTACCAATTGATTCTACATTTTTTCCACCGATTGTTGTTGGAATGGTAATCGACTCACTCCAGTCTAAAATTCTAATAATCGTAATTTTATTGTCTATTTCGCCATAAATATAATCACTTGTTTTCGTTATTACCATTGAACTTGGATAAATAGCCATATTTTCATAGGTAACAAGATATTCTTCTAATAAATTATCGGGAACGACTAGGATAACATCTTTATCAAATTCTTTTGCAAAGTTGACAAGATTTGTTCCTTGAGCTTTTACTACTTCAAGATTATCCATACCGTCAAAAGCTTTTTCCTCAACAAAGGAAATTGTGTTTATTCCAATCGTATCAGGAATGATTACTTCACTATCATCCCCTAAGTATTGTAAAATACCATATTTAGTAAGACGACGAATAACAGCAAAATCTCCAACGATAATGTTCTTATCGTATACATTGGCTAGATCAGAAAAAGCATTTGGTCCCGTTAATAAGTCGGTTGGAACATATACTATCGTATTCGCTAATTCACTCTCGAAAGCAGTTTTATAGCCAGCAGGAATAGTAATATCTCCATCTACTTGTAAATGCTCTAGATTAAGGTTCAATAATCCATTTGCTTTTATTTCTGTTATTGTACTTGGTAAAACCAATCCCCTAATACCCGTTAAGCCATAAAAAGCGTAACTTTCAATGACTGTAACATCTTTTGCATTAATCTGATTAGGAACGATGACATTAATCTCAGAACCTAAATATTGCAAAATGGTAATTTTATTATCCACTTCAACAAACAAGAAGTCACCCGACTTTTGTGTTGTGGAATAAATCGTAACTGTCCATGCTGCATCATAATCAGCAACTTTATCACTAGCAACGATTGCTTTAAAATGAGCACTTATATTAGCAAAAGTAGAATCAGTCGTTGTTGGTACTGAACCAACTGCGCTGAAATCAACTGCAGAGATATTTGTGTTAGCAAAGACATAATCACCCAATGTGGTAATTGAACTTGGGAAAATCACGCGTATTAGTTTGCTTGTATCTTTAAAAGCCTCATTACTGATTGTTGTTACTGTATTTTCTGGTGTGAATTCAATATCATTTTTCCCTTTTGGATATAACAGTAAATTTGTTTTTGCTTTGTTATATAATACACCATTGACTGTTGCGAAATGAGAAGCTCCATCATCGATGGTTACTCTTTCTAAAGATGTTGCTGCCAACAACGATGAATACGTAATCTCTTCAATATATTTTGGTAAGGTAATACTTGTAAGAGCATCTGTATTCAATAGATTGCTCAATGAAGTAACCCTCAAACCATTTAGATCTTCAGGAACAATTAAATCTGTAATTCCTTGAACATTCCAAGAATTTATTTTAATTGCATTTGGAGTAACATTCGTATCTATTACGTACAAAATTGTATTCTTAAAATCAAATTTACCATAAATAGTCGTATTGGCAGTAATGATTGTTGTATCAAATCTGAAAATATTAATAAAATCATTGGTTTGATACCATCCTAATAATTCCAGATAAGGAATATCTACAGTAATATTTGTTGCTTTTCCATTATGAGGAACTTCTTGTGTTTTCAAGACATTTCCGTTGTAATCAACATAAGTTACCGTATAGGTATTAATAGCATATTTTGCTGTAACCACTAAATCGCTAGAAACATTAGTTGTTACCTTATCCCAACCAATAAAATGATAGCCTTGAGCATTCATTAAATCAGGATCTGGTGGTAACACAGCATCAGAGCCATATTCTATGGTTTGTTCTGACAGTACCGTTCCATCAGCATCTTTGAACACTACTACATAAGTAGATACTGCATAAATAGGTCTTACTGTCAAGTCATAACGGACTTCACTAAAGGCAACATTCCAGAATCTAAAGTCATATCCTTCGCGTACAGGAGGAATTGGTGCAGTCGCAGCTAATCCATCTCCTACTGTTTGTACTTTTAAAATATTTCCAACATGATCCAAAAAAGTAACTGTATGGTTTGATAACCATTTGGCAATGAATATATAATCGTGAATAATTGGCATAGTAAAGTCAAAGGCATATTCATCGGTGATATCAATATACCAACCACCAAAAGTGTATCCTTCTTTAGTTGGATTCGCCGGTGCAGTCGCCCTTTCGTTTTCAACAACTTCAATACTATTTACTTCGCTTCCACCATCAGAATCAAAAATAAGCACATACTTTTTCTGTGGAGTATTCGGATCAACAACCCATCGTGCATATAAAATTAGGTTTTCTCTAACCGCACTTTCCCAATCATGTAATACTGTTAAGCCATTATCCTTATACCAACCAGCAAAAATAAATCCTGCTTTAGTTGGATCTGTCGGTTTATTAACAACTTCTCCTGATTGAATGATTTTTGACCCAATCGACGTTCCTCCATTAGAATTGAAATCCATTGAGTAGATTATTCTCGTCCATTTTGCATAAAGAGTAATGTTTTTAGTAATAGTCATTGTTGATACAAAACTCTCTGTCAACTCCGGATTTAAGTACCAACCGGCAAAAGTATAATCTTGTTTGTTTGGATTTGTAATACTAGGAACCACTGCCCCATGACTAACTTCAAGGGAATCGATTAATGATCCTCCATTGGTTGCAAAAGTAATGGTCCATTCTGCTACTTTCCATTTTGCATAAAGCGTAAAACTTCCAGTAACTACTGTTGTAAAATCATATTTTTGAGTTAACTCAGTATCTAGATACCAACCTTCGATTTCAAACCCTGCCTTTGTTGGCTCTATTGGTTCTGCTAATAGCTGCTCTCTTAATACCATAACACTAGCGATTTCACTACCGCCATTGCTATTAAAATGAATTGTATATTCTTCTGGTATCCATTTACCATATAAAGTAAAAGAGTTGCGAACGATATTTTCAAAATTATATTGCGTAATAAATTCACTATCAATATACCAACCGCCAAAAGTATATCCATCTTTCACTGGATTTTCTGGCATAGATACTTTTTCTCCTGTTGAAACATCAACAGTAAAAGTAAACACTTGACTTCCTCCATTAAAGGTTACTACGTTCTCACGGGAACCCCATTTTGCATATAGAGTAATAGACTCCGCCACAATTGTTGTAAATGAAAATTCATTTTTCATTTCTATATCTGTAAACCAACCACCAAAAACGTAACCTTCTTTGGTTGGATTACTAGGTTTCGAAACCTTTGAATTCTTAGTGATTACTTGATCTTGGATTTCACTACCTCCATTTGTTTCAAAGGTTATTGTTATATTAGGATATTTTTCCAATAGAACAATCGTCATCAAATCAATTTTTCCCTCATAACGAACGTATATATTGTGAACTCCTGGTTTTTTCAATTTTTGTAAAGCATCATCAGATAGCATACTCTTTGTAATGGTCTTTTTATAGCTGGTGTTATCTGTTCGATGAATGATAATTTCAATATCAGACAACACAAAATCACCGACTGTTACTTCGGTAGGAATTGTTGATTTATCCACTTCAATTGATTCAATGGCACTTGTGACATTGATACATCCTGTTGCTATGAATAATATCGCTATAATTGAAATCAAACTCAATATTCTTTTCATCATAGAGAACTCCTTTATATCATATGTGCATAATAGCTCATCTTATTATATACTATTTTCAGTTTTTTTTAAAGATATTTTTATATATAGAAAACAAGTAACCTTTGTTTTTTTCTAAATCCCTCTTTTGTTGACCAGAAAAAAACAAAAAAACACAGTATAAGAAGCCTTTTACAAGTGATTTTTAATAAGGCGTTAAAAATTTCGTAGCTATCAATTTATCAACTTATATAAAATGTGTATTTACTTCCGGGTACTGAATTTTTAAGTTTATCTCGTGTAAAACTAAATATTCCCATTTCCTATTTTCCTAAAAATGGTCCATTTTTTTTGGAGATTATTTTTTTGTATAAGAAAAACATCTACCTTTTCTTAGACACTTAACTTTACTATTTTATTTTGTCTTTAATTTAATAGCATTTTTAAGGACTATCTTAATCTAACATAAAATGTTGACCTTCCACCACCGTATTTCTCAATTACACCTTCTTCACATAGAACCTTTAATGCACTCTCAACCGAGCCTCTTCCGATTTTTGGACAAAGTTCCATTATTTCACTCTTCGTGAATCTCCCCAATTTTTGATTAACTGCCTTAATTACCATTTCTTTTGCAGATAAAGGGGTCCCGACCAAATTAACTCGTTCTTCAAAATCTCTATATGCAGCTACAATAGTTCCAAGTAAATATTTTACAAAAGGAGTATCATCATGTTCACTTTCATGCCACCCTTTTGAACTTTGACTAAGCGCATCATAATAATCATCTTTTGTGATTTGAATCTTTTTTTCAAGAGAAATATATCTTCCGACAACATAACCAGATTTATAAAGAAGCAATGTTGTAAGAAGCCGTGACATTCTTCCGTTTCCATCATTAAAAGGATGAATACATAAAAAATCGTGAATAAAAACCGGAATCACAACTAATGGATCAACTGTCCCCCTTGAAATCAAATTGTTATACTCATTACAAATTCTTTCTATTGCCTCTGGAGTTTCATAAGGTTCAAGAGGTTTAAAAATAACTTCTTTCCTACCATCAGGATATACTGTATCGATTTCATTTCTAGTATCTTTAAAGTTCCCTCCGAATCTTACATCAAGGAACTGATACATTTCTTTGTGCAATTGAAGAATGAAATTAGGTCTAATTGGAATGTATTCAAAATTTTCATGGACAAGATTAAGTGCATACCTATATCCCTTTATTTCTTTTTCATTTCTGTTTTTTGGAGTCGTTTTTTCTTCCATTAATTGAATAAGTCTTTGATTGGTCGTAACAATTCCTTCGATTTCATTGGATGCTTTTGTGCTTTGGCACTTAGCAAGTTCAATTAATTTATCTAGTTCACCTGGCTTTTGAGATAAATAAAGTTGTTGACGCCCTTTAAATTCATGAATCAAACCAATATAATTTAATATTTCCTTATCCCACTGTCTTTTTTCTAATTGAGTATAATCGAACAATTTGTACATATTCTCCAACCTCCCTTATTATTCTCCAAAATTATACACCTTTTTGGGAGATTAATCAAGCAGTTTAGAGATTATTCTCACAAAAAAATTACCTTTTTGGGAGATTAGTAATTTTATACTCATAAAAGAATAGACTGAAGTTTCACCACTTAGATTTCTTAGAGTTTAATCTTTAACTTTCTAACCCAACAAAACGACTATAGATCTCATATTGTCTAGGTCTTGGGGCATTTGAATAGTTTCCCATCTATCAAGGGTGATTTTCTTGATGTTGCGAATAAAAAATAACCATACTCTTTAAATTAATATCCACTGAGTATGGTTTTTCTTTTGCATAATTATAGTTTAATTAAGTAAGTCCCTAATTAAAACCCACCTTATTTATGTTTTATTTCCATTCATCACTACGATAATTTTCCCCTTTTATTTCAAATGGTTTCATCAAATATTTTATTCTTTCGATGATACGACGTCCTTTCATATCATCTAATTCATTATTCGTTTCACTAAAATGTTTGCTTAGTTCATTAAAGTTTAAATTAGAGGTCATGAATACTGGCAAATCGTTGTCCATACGATATTGTAATACTGGGGATAACACATCATCACGGATGTATGGAGTATTATTTTCACTACCGATATCATCAAAAATAAGAATGTCAACCGTTTTTAGCTCAGCAATTATTTCCTCTGCTCTACCATAGATTTCACTCTTTATTTGTCTCATTAAATCAGGATAACCAGCAAAAATTATTCTAGCTCCTTTTTCTTCTAAAAGCTTTGCAAGATGCATGAATAAAAATGATTTCCCTACTCCAAATCCTCCAAATAAATACATTCCTTTTAATTTTTTCCCTTTTTCATACTGCTCAGAAAAATCATAAATAGCCTTCAAAGGTATTGCTTGACTTGGTTTATCGAATTTGAATTCTTCATTTTCGCGATTCTGACAATGAATGAATTTAATTGGATATGTTTCTTTTTTCAAAACATAAGGGCAATCCTTATAGACAATTTTAATTCTATCATTCTCATACTTCAAAATTGTCATCATTTGATAAGCACTTGATTTACAGGGAAGTTTTCCTAAACACTTCGCACAAATCTCTGAATTGTCTTTATGCAAATATAATTCAGAAATTCCATGATTTATTTGCTCTTGTGTCAGCTTGTTTTGCTCACAAAAATCGACAATTTCTTGATTTTTAAGCAGTTCTTTTTTCAGTTTTTCGATTGCTTTCATTTATTTTTCACCTTGTTTTTTTCCTTTAATTCGGCTAAAATCTTTTCTGCTTCTTCTAAAGAAATCTCTTCTTGAACGATATTCTTGTGTTCCTCTGCATACTTTTTCAACCACTCTGGAGCCTCTTTAACGGTCTTACCGTATTTCTTTTGTTTTGGTTTGTTAATGTAGTCAACAGCTGCTTTTGCAGAAGTAATACCTGCTCGTTTCCACGTTGCTGCTATTTTCTCAAAATAACTCAACCCCGGAAGCACCCCACTCTTTTCTGTATTAACATAAAGAATCATAATGTTAATGACCCCTTGAGGCAAACCTGTTGTTCGTTGTAAATCCTCAAACATCGCTAATTCACTACTCACAGCTTTCATTTCATTTATATTTTCTAAAAGAGTTGCTAGGCTCATTCTTTCTATTGTATCTATGATTTTCATGGTCTCCTCATCTTGCTCACTTACAAGATATGGATCAGGGGTTTTGGTAACAAATTTAGCTGGTTTATTTTTATTTTTTATGTTATAAATCGCCCGCGCATGTTTGGCAATATCTTTAGGTTTAAGGTCCTTATCAATTTCAACTGTTCGCATTAATGCTTCTTTCATATCTTCTTCATTCAAATTAAAATTATAACTAATCTTTAGAATTTCATTTTTGAACTCCTCATCATCAAAAATAAGTGGATCGAAGAAATTAGTATCAAAACTTAATTTAAAAAGAGCATAATCAAAACTAGCATTCTTAATTGTTATGTCATATCTATTCTTATTAAGAAAAGGTTGTGGTAATACTTTATCGAGATCTAAAACGGTTCTTTTAAACACTTCATCAAAGCTTTTGCTGATATCTTTATATCCAAAATTTTTGTTTTTCTTTTTCATTGATACTATCTTTTCATACTCGACCGAACCTATTTGGCTTTGTAAGAATGAGGACAATAAGGTGTTTTCAAAGAAAAATTCCGCCAATAAAGGTCTTTGTAATTGAAATATATAGCTATCCTTTGTTTCATTATAAAGACAGGAAAGCAAAGCAACGCCTTGTAATTTTTCTATTGCTTTTTTTAAGTGAGTAGAATTAGGCAGATTTAAACTGTCCAGTAATTTCTTTATTTGATACTGTTCTTTATCTTCCAATGTATTCAAAACAAAATATAAACTAAAGCTATCCATACCGATTAATGGTAAATAAAGTTGACTTAAAACGAAGATATCATCTCCACCTACGCAAAAATTTTTTTGAATTTTAAAGGTATTGTGGACTTCCATAAATTCCTCTTCCTTCCTTATTTTATTTGTATAAACTTACTCCTTTGAATGGCAATTTACTATCCAAATATTTATAAATTCGATCAATAATTTTAGTTGGTTTCCCAAAAGGTAATATTTTATAAGTAGTAACATTTAAATCTACAGCTGTTTCTGTTGGGCGTGGACTAATGACAACTACCGTACAAGAATATTCAGGACATTCATAAAATATCTCGCAAAAATTATCGTTTTTAGCCTTTAATACACCCTTCTCCGCAATGATTAGTTCATCAATAACCTTCTTTACCTCTTCGTTTCGCGCTCGATAATATCTCGTTTTTAGATTTTCTAAATAATGATTCTCACCAGTTTCAAAATTATTTGAAAAGTAATCTCTAATTTTCATTTGAATTCTCCTTGATTTCTTGTAATATTTCTTCAATTCTCTTGATTAATTGACACTCTCCATCTGTTTCATTTTCAATCAAAATATCCGCTTTATTTTTCTTAACTTCTAGTGGCATTTGATTTGCAATTTTCAACAAGGCCTTTTCTTTATCTATTTTATCACGCCTCATCAATCGTTCTATTTGTTTTTCCTTAGAAGTATAGACTACAATAATTCTATCGCACATCTTTTCCATGTTTGTTTCATATAGCAAAGGTACGCTGATAAAAAGAATTTCCCTTTTTGGTTTTCGTTCAATCTTTTGCTTGATTTTATCGATAACAAAAGGATGAATGATGCTTTCCAATGCTCGCTTTTGATCGAGATCTTGAAAGATGATTTGCCCTAATTTACGGCGATTAATCGATTGATTCTTGTTTAATATCGCCTTGCCGAATTTGGACACTGTCTTTTCATAGGTTTCTGTATTTCGATATAATGCCTGATGAGCAATATAATCAGCGTTGATGACTTTATATCCTTTTGCTTTAATTAGTTTCTCAACATATGTTTTTCCTGATGCAATCGAACCGGTTATCCCAATTATCACAATCTCACCTCTTTTTTTGGCATTTCTTACAATAATATGTCCCTCTTCCAGAAACAAATTCTTTAGTGATTTTCGTACCACAAATAGAGCAATTTTCTTTCATATGGACCATTAATTCATTTTGAAATCGGCCATCTATTTCATGCACATTGGCAAAGGTTCTGATGGTTGTTCCCCCTAAAGCGATTGCTTTTGTTAGGACTAGCTTAGCACCAGTAGCGATGTTTTCAAAATCTTCGTCAGTAAGCGTATTGGCTGGTTCACTGGGGTTCAGTCGTGCATAAAAACAGACTTCGTTCGCATAGATATTCCCCAAGCCACTAATCATCGTTTGATCTAATAAAATAGACTTTATTGCTCGACTGCTTTTCTTAACCTTAAGTTTTAAATATTCCGCATCAAAACCTACATCTAATGGTTCTTTTCCTAAATCCACTAAAGGTTTAGATTGTAATACTTCCTGAAGGTTAGTCGTTTTAAATAAATCCATTGTACCGAATTTTCGTGTATCTTGATAGCGTAATGTCTTACCACTTTTAAAACTAAAAATGATATGTTCATGCTTGGCTTTTTCTTCTCGATTCTTTACAAAATACTTTCCTTCCATCCTTAAATGCGAAACAAGAATAAAATCACTAAGAATAAAAATTAAGTATTTCCCTTTTCTTGTAATATCTACAATCTTTTGCCCTATAAGGCTCTCACAAAAATCCGGAATACTCGTGTTTTGAATAATCCGTTCATAGTAAACCGTAACCTTGGTGATTTCTTCTCCAATAATTAATTCCTGTAACCCTTTTTTTACCGTTTCAACTTCTGGAAGTTCTGGCATAATTAAATCTTCTCGTAATAAATGCGACTTTCATCAAATCTATCTACATGATGAAACGCTTCTTCTTCACTAGGATAGCCAAAACCTACAACAGCAAACGGCTCAAACCTTGAAGGAATTTGAAATTCTTTACTAACTATATTCATACGCTCAGGATTAGGGTATGTCCCACACCAACAAGAACCAATCTTTAGGCTAGCAGCTTGTAATAACGCATTTTCTATAGCTGCAGATAAATCTTGTGGATACATCGCCTCTGTTTTTAAATTTTCCTTATCGGTTAGAAAAATAATAATACAAGGTGCTGTTTCTAAAAATCTTGCATTGGTGGTTTGCTTGGCATATTCTTTAATTTTTTCTTGGTCTTGAACCACTAAGAAATGCCAAGGTTGTTGATTTCGAGCACTAGGCGCTTGCATAGCCGCCTGAAGAATACTCGTAATCGCTTTTTTATCCAGTGGTTTATTGATATATTTTCGGATGCTTCTCCTTATTTGAATTGTTTCCATTTTACACCTCTTTTTTTTCATTATATCATGCAAAGATTTACTATTACAATCTTTTATTTTTTTGATAGTCTTTACTATTTTGCAAGAAACCAATTTTCTCCCGCTTTTACATCAGCAATTAAAGGTACCTTTAATGTAACTGCCGATTCCATAACTTCTTTAATCAATGATTTTAAGGCTTCTATTTCATGATGAGGACAATCAAAAACAAGTTCATCATGTACTTGAGCAATCAGTAAAGCGCTCAACTTTTGTTCTTTCATTTTCTGGTATACTTTTACCATAGCAATTTTAATAATATCCGCTGCTGTTCCTTGAATTGGAGAATTCATCGCTGTTCGTTCTCCAAAGCCTCTTATATTAGCATTCTCGCTTCTAATTTCTGGAAGATAACGACGACGATTAAACAAGGTTAATGAATAACCATTGGCTTTTGCTTCCGATACAAAATGGTCCAAACAGGCTTTTGCCCGATCATAAGTATAAAAATATTTGTTAATATAAATATTCGCTTCTAAAGGGGAAATATTCAAGGTTTCACTTAATCCCCAAGCACTCATTCCATAAATGATACCAAAGTTAATTGCTTTTGCTGCTCGACGCATTTCTTTTGTAACCTGATCTATCTTTACATCAAAGATTTCGCTCGCCGTTTGGGCATGGAAATCTATTGTATTTTTAAATGCATCGATCATTTTATCGTCATTAGCCATATGCGAGAGAACTCGTAGTTCAATCTGCGAATAGTCAGCACTAATAATTGCACCATCTTCAAAACGAGAAACGAACACTTCGCGAATAACTTGGCCTTCTTCTGTTCTAATCGGCATATTCTGAATGTTAGGTTCAACAGAAGACAATCTTCCTGTTACCGTTAACGCTTGTTTATATAACGGATGAATAAACTGATCCTTATCGGAAACTTCAATAATACCCTTGACATAGGTAGAAATCAGTTTCATATAACCACGATATTTTAAAATCAAACCGGCTATTTCATAATTAGTGGCTAATTTTTCTAACACATCTACGTTTGTTGAAAATCCTGTTTTATTCTTTTTACCATGAGGTAATTTCATCTTTACAAACAGTATTTCCCCTAATTGTTTCGGTGAATTAATATTAAACTCTTCTCCTGCAAGTTCATAAATCTGTTTTGATATTGATTCTAGATGTTGATTAAACTCTTCTCCAATAGTCTTCAAGTGGTCAATATTAATCTTAAGACCTGCCAATTCCATTTTTCCCAGTACTTTTGCTAAAGAAAGTTCTAATTCGGACAAATATAAAGCTTCTATTTCTTTTATCTTTTGACGAATTTGTTCAAATATATCTCTTAAAATATAGGCTTTATTAATGGCATATTCTGCATACACTTTACTGTCAGGAACCGACATTTTGGTATTGGCTCCGTAGACATTATCATAGTATGGTAAATGGTTATGAATAAAATTATCGACAACTTTTTTAAAATCATCGGCACCATAAGAAGGATCTATTAAATAACTATCCAACAATAAGTCAAAAACTACCCCTTCTAAATGAATGTTTTCTCTCGCTAATACGACCAATAACGCTTTGCTATCAAAAGTCTTTTTTTCATAAGTAGCATCTTCTAAAAATTCTTTCAGTTTTAAAGAG
>JAAYBG010000057.1 GCA_012718985.1 Acholeplasmataceae bacterium | reverse complement strand
CGATTAAATAAGTTTTTAGCCTTTCCAACATAAATAATTTCGCCTTCTTTATTCTTCATAAGATAACAACCAGGTTGTTTTGGTAAATTATTTAATTTTTCCTTATCCATATTATACATCTCCCTCATTTAAAAAATAGCCATTAGTGGCTATTTTTTCAAGCCCTGTAGAATGTCTTCGATTTTTTCTCCGTACTTATCGTACTTAAATCGCAGTTCTGGAACTTTTCTAATTTCTAGAACTTTTCCTAAAGAACTTCTGATGAATCCCTTGGCTTCTTCTAATACTCTTGCAGTCGACTGTTTTTGATCCTCATTACCCATTACTGAAAAATAGACATTTGCAATAGAATAATCGTTATTCAAATCAACTCTAAAAATAGTAACATATCGTAATCGCTCATCTTTTACTTCTGTTAAGAGTATCCGACTTAATTCTCTTTCAATAATTTTTTCTAATCTAACTTGACGATGCTTCATTATTGCTTTACCTTTTCCATAACATAGGCTTCAATGATATCGCCTTCTTTAATATCGTTATAGTTTTCAATTGTCATACCACATTCGTAACCAAATTTTACTTCCTTTACATCATCTTTAAATCTCTTTAATGATGAAAGCTTTCCTTCATATATTACGATACTATCTCTGATTAAACGAATATCGGAATTACGCGTGATATACCCATTTGCTATATAACATCCGGCAATGGTTCCCACTTTTGAAGCTTTAAATATTGTTCTTACTTCTGCTTCACCAGTAACTTTTTCTTCAAACACAGGATCAAGCATGCCGACCATCGCAGCTTGAATATCTTCTAAAACTTTATAAATGATATTATATAATCTAATTTCAATTTTCTTTTCGCTTGCCAACTTAAGAGTTGCTGCATTTGGACGAATATTGAATCCAATGATAATCGCACCAGAAGCAACCGCTAAGGTAATATCTGTCTCTGTGATTGCTCCAACAGCACAACGGACAACATTTATTTTCACACCTTCTACTTCTACTTTTTCTAGTGAATTACGTAAAGCTTCTATAGAACCTTGAACATCTCCTTTAATGATTAAGTTTAGTTCCTTTTGTGAATCATCCAACTTTTCAAAAATGGTTTTTAAGTTGATCTCTTTACCGACACCCATTTCAATATCAAAAGCACGACTACTACGTTCTTCACTGATTAATCTGGTTGTTCTTTCATCTTCAAATACCATAAAACTATCACCAGCTTGAGGAACATCAACTAATCCCGTTACCTCAACTGCTTTTGATGGACCTGCTGATTTTAAACTAGCTTTTGTCTCATCTTGCATAGCTCTGATTTTACCATATGTATTTCCTACGACAATCGGATCTCCAATTTTAATCGTTCCATTCTTTACCAGAAAGGTTGCAACAGGGCCACGACCTTTGTCTAATTTTGCTTCAATAACAATTCCCATTCCCAGACGATTAGGATTTGCCCGATAATTCTCAATATCGGCCGTTAAAACGACCATTTCCAATAAATCGTCTACTCCTTTTCCCGTTAAGGCAGAAATCGGAACGAAGATAGTTGAGCCTCCCCACTCTTCGGGAATAAGATTAAGAGCTACCAACTCTTGCTTTACGCGATCAGGATTAGCTGTTGGTTTATCCATTTTATTAATCGCAACGATGATTGGAACCTTTGCTGCTTGTGCATGCTCAATTGCTTCTTTAGTTTGTGGCATAACTCCATCATCGGCAGCAACAACTAAGATAACGATATCTGTTAATTGGGCACCTCGTGCTCGCATTTCGGTAAATGCTGCATGACCAGGCGTATCAATGAAGGTTATTGTTTTCCCTTTTTTCTTTACTTGATAAGCACCGATGTGTTGGGTAATGCCTCCGGCTTCACCAGCAACCACTCTGGTATTACGTATGGTATCGAGTAAAGTGGTTTTTCCATGGTCGACATGTCCCATAATTGTGACAACTGCTGG
>JAAYBG010000010.1 GCA_012718985.1 Acholeplasmataceae bacterium | reverse complement strand
TTGAAAAACTTCCCACAAGAAATATTAACGATATTGAAGAGTTGCTTCCAATGAACTGGAAACCTTCTGTTATAAAATAGCAATACCCTCTGCGCTAACAAATACGCTGTTCACCGTTAGGATACAAAAAAGTTTAATTGATTAAAATTTGGGATATCATTCCTTGTTTAAAGATCATGATGTATCCTTAAGTGTAATCAAAGAAAAAGATAGTTCGGAAAACAAATGTCTTTCATTTTATAACATATGGAAGGTTAGAAGTAAAAGATTTGTGGAAGTAGAAGTACGTTAAACTGTGGGAAAGAGTTATGCCAAGTAGGATAGAATTTATAGAATTTTATTTGCCGGAAAAAGTTGTAACCAATGAAGATCTTTCAATAATCAGATCGGAATGGCAACCAGCAAAAATTGAAGAAAAGGTTGGGATTAGACGACGTCATGTTTGCGCAAAGGATGAAACAGCTTTAGATTTAGCAGAAAAAGCATGTGAGAAGCTTTTTGAGAATAACCATTATGATAGAAGTAAAATTGATTTTGTATTACTCTGTACGCAGAGCCCAGACTACTTTTTACCCACTACTGCCTGTTTACTTCAGTCGAGAATAAAATTACGAACGGATATTGGCGCTCTTGATTTTAACTTAGGATGTTCTGGTTATATATATGGACTTGGATTAGCAAGTGGCTTAATTGAGGCCAGTATAGCTGAGAACATTCTTTTAGTAACTTCTGAAACTTATTCAAAACATATCCATCATAATGATATTGCACTACGTTCAATTTTTGGTGATGGGGCAACAGCCACAATAGTTACAAAAAGTGACAATGACGGTTTAAAAAAATTTGTTTTAGGTACAGATGGCAGAATGGAGTATGCCAATAATTTGATTGTAAAAAATGGCGGGATGCGTAATCGCTACGATGAAAATGCAGAAGTTTATTCCGATGAATCAGGTAACCAGTACACCGATAATAATTTATATATGAATGGTCCTGAGATATTTAATTTCACAATACAAAAAATACCACCACTCATTAGTTCGACTTTAGAGAAAAACAAACTCGGTTTAGAAGATATAGATTATTTTATTTTTCATCAGGCTAACAAATACATGCTTAACTATCTGAGAAAGAAAATTAAAATTCCAGAGGATAAATTTTATATCGATTTGACAGATACCGGTAATACAGTATCTTCTTCTATTCCAATAGCTTTGAAAAATTGTATTGAAAAACAGACCGTGCAAAGAGGGGAAATAATACTTTTGTGTGGATTTGGTGTTGGTTATTCCTGGGGTGCAACTATAATTGAAATATAAGTAAATTTATATAGGAAGGATGAGTTTATGAAAAAAGAGGTTTTTTTGGATACTATTAAAGAGAGGTTGGAAATTGAATCTCAAGATATCGATGAAAATACTAACCTTAAGGAATTGTCTGAATATGATTCAATAAGTGTGATGACTTTAATTGCTACTATAGATGAACTTTTTGGGAAAACTTTTCGTGCCAAAGATTTAGTAAATATCACTACTGTTCGTAGTTTAATGGAACTGATAGGAATGGAAAACTTTGAATAAAAATTATTTATAAATACAATAAAATTTATTATGACTTTAAAAAATCTGGTAGTACTAATAACCGGTGCATCTTCAGGAATTGGGAAACAGTGTGCTATCGATGTAAGTAATGCTGGTGCAAATGTGATTTTGTTTGGGAGAAACCGAGATAGGTTAGATGAAGTATATAAAAATTTATCTCCTGGAAACCATTTAGCATTTCAGGTTGATATTACAGATTATGATAAAATAGAGCCACTCATTGAGGAAATCGTAGATAAAGTCGGTAAAATATCCGGATTTGTATCTTGTGCCGGAGTAGAATCTACATTACCAATACAAGCTTTAAAACCCAATGTATATAAGGAACTTTTTTCAATAAATGTAATTGCTGGCTTTGAAATTGCCAGAATTATTTCAAAGAAGAAATTTTTTAAAACAGAGGGTGCGAGCTTTGTTTTCTTAAGTTCTATAATGTCTGTTTTAGGGGCGAAAGGAAAAATTGCATACTGTAGCAGTAAATCAGCGTTGCTAGCTGGGGTTAAAGCAATGGCTCTTGAACTTGCTCCCAAAAAAATCAGAGTTAATTGTGTTTCTCCTGCAATAGTAGAGACCGAAATGACTCAGAAAATGTTTAAAGAGTTACCAGAGGATTCTAAATCTGAATTACTTGCCAAGCATCTACTAGGTTTTGGGAAACCTTCTGATATTAGTAATTTGGTAAAGTTTTTATTATCCGATCAATCTAGATGGATAACAGGTACAAATTTGATTATAGATGGTGGATACAGTTGCCATTAACCTATATAATTCTTTTTAAAATGATTTAAATGAAAGTGATAAAATTATTGAAAAAAGAATATTTCAGTTAATACATAGGCAACGTTAATTGAATATTATTGCACTGAAAAAAAGATGTAAAGATTAAAAAAGAAGTGTTCATCAGAACATCTTTAATAATAGATTAAGCGATTGTAAGCGCTCAACAAGGAATTTTAGATCTTTTTCAGCATAAACTGTTTACCCGTGAACCCTTAAAAAAGCAGGATTCACGGGTAACGAAGTACCAACACAGAATCCTTGAACATCTAGTTCATCAAGGAAAAGAAGGTATTGTAGATTATTATTGAAAATTATTCTCAATTGCTATTCTGAAGTAATTTTAATTTTTCTTCAAATTTAAGTAAATTTGTGCTGCGTTTTTTTAGAAATCTGGCTGGTCGACCGGCATAAAGGCAAAAACTTTTACATCTTTCCTTAACTAGACTTAATGCTCCAATAGCTACACCTTCTTCTAAAACTACACCAGGAAGAATTATACTTGAGGAACCAATAATTACATGTTTTTCTAGAATTACATCATCAACGTAAACAGAAGTAAATTCAGTAGGGATCATTGGATTAGTCATAAAATACCCGGAATAATCATCATTACTGCTATATATTGAAACTCTGGATGAAATATTGCAATAGTCTGAAACAACAATTTTCCCTGCACCGATCAGTGAAGCATTTATA
>JAAYBG010000056.1 GCA_012718985.1 Acholeplasmataceae bacterium | reverse complement strand
TTCGATGCTGGATTATTGGCTTGAAATTTACTAGCAATTTCGCTTAAGGATTGGCTTGTTGAGGTGCTGACCCGATAAGGATTTAACCAAGCATGAAATTCTATTCCTCTTTTATGAGCTTCTTCAATAATCCAAGGTAAAGCTTCCCAAGAAGGATTGGTATGATAATACTTACTCCAAGCATTGTATTTTGATTTGTAAAAAGCGTCATTATAAATACGAACATGAAATATCATCACATTGATATGATAATGTTCTAAAGTAGAAAAAACACTAAGAATTTCCTTTTTATACTGTGTTTCCGTAGAAAAGGTAGTTACATCACCAACCAGAGCACTAATCCAAACTGCCCGAAATTCTGCTTCTGGTTTTAAATATTGACTAGGAATTACTACTTTCGTAGTTGTTCCTAAATAAACTAAATCTCCACTACCATCGCTTAAAGGAATTGTCATTTCTTCCTCTGCTTTTACTTTTAAAAAGTTTGTTATCAGTAAAATACTGATGATAAATGCAATTAATACTTTTTTACCTATTTTCATTTTGATACCTCAACCATTATTTTCTAAACCATTATACCATTTTTTTATCTCTTTAGTCTACAAAAATAAAAAGCAAGTCATAATTGACTCGCTTTTTTCTTCACAATAATATAGTATATTACGCTACAACTGTGACGTTCTTAGCTTGTAAGCCACGATTGCCTTCAACAGTCTCAAAAGTAACTTTTTGACCTTGAAGTAATGTCTTGTGGCCTTCACAGTTAATAACTGAATAATGTACAAATATGTCTTTTCCATCTTCCATAGTGATAAAGCCATAGCCTTTTTCAGAATCGAACCATTTTACAACTCCTGTTAACATAGTGAACCTCCTTTTGTAATAAATTACAAAATAAAAACAGAATAAAAAATGCTGCAATAAAGAATTTTTATTACAGCGGTAAATCAAACGTCCTTATCTCGACTGATATTATAACATAGTTATTTGTAAAATGCAAATAAAAGTAAAATATTTTTATTTATTTTCTTGGTCTGTTTCCTTCAACATTTTGATGATGTTTGAATACTCATAACCTTTCCCGATTAAGTTCGCTACAATCTTCATAGTTACACTTTTTTTATCTGCATTCCGATATTTTACTTGCAATCTGGAAATTTCTTTAGCTAAGGTAGCTTCACTTTCATCAACAAATGTCGCTTGTGATAAGACTTGTCCAATCAAATCGCTCTCAAAGCCATCTCGCAATAACTTCTCATATAAATTTTGCTTTTGCTTTTTAGGAGGTAAATGCGTCTTTTTTTGCCCTTCCCGACTGACAATCTCCACAATGAGTTTTTGTTGGGAATCTTTTGAATAATTTCTTAAGGCATCAGAGATAATCGCTTCATCAATTCCTTTTTCCTTTAGTTTCTGTTTTAAATATAAAGGACCTTTTTTCTTCAAACAAACTGAATCGAGCATATTACGAGCATAAGCTTCGTCATTCAAATAGCCTAAGTTTGTTAATCGGAAAACGATTTTTTCCCTTTGAATTTCTGTTGCTTGATATTTTTTTAAATATTCATCGATTTCTTTACTACTACGCATTTGATAAGAAATAAAATTCAAGGTTTTGGTGAAGAGTTCATTCTCCTGTTCATTTTCTAAAATTTCTTTGAATTCTTCTTCACTAAAACTCTTCCCCTTGAATAGGTAATACTTTAGAATCGTATCCTCGCAAAAAGAATACTCTCCTTCACTTGTCATTACTGTAAATTTATTTTTATTTTTCTTGAGACTGATGATTTCAATCTTCTTTAACATAAGAAAATCCTTCCCCACGGACTTCGCTCGCTCTAACAGCATAGAAGAAAGCATTCTTATCAATCTTTCCTATGAAATCGCGGAGTTTATAATATTCTAATGTTGATAAAACACAAAGAAGCATTTTCTTTTCGCTTTGTGAGTATTCGCCGATAACCTTAATGCCGGTTACACCCCGATCAAAATTAGTCAATAGTTCTTCTCTGATTTCTTCTACCTTCTCAGAAATAATATAAACTGCACGTTTATTGAAACCACTAAAAATAACCAAATCCATAGCAAAACCACAAATAAACATAAAGATAATTTCATAAAAGATAAAGTCAATTTTCTGTTTCATTAAAATAAAACCGAATAAAATAACCGTTCCATCGAGGATATATAACGACAAAGAATAAGGCAGATGAAAATACTTAAAGAATATTTTTTGAAGAATTTCCGTTCCTCCTGTTGTCCCCCCGTGCTTTACAACAATTCCCAATCCAGAACCCATGATGATTGCTGAAAACACAATCACTAAAATCATATCCATTTGGGAAAAATCAATAGCGATGATTTGATAAATAAAATCGAACAACCAGATAAAAACAGGAAACATAATCGACCC
>JAAYBG010000055.1 GCA_012718985.1 Acholeplasmataceae bacterium | reverse complement strand
GCCATAAAATGTCTTAATACTTCGGGCTCATAAACAAACCTTAATCCTTTTAATGTACTTCTTTTTTTATAAACTTCAATTAAACAATCTGCTACATAATCTAGATGAGAAGTCGTATAAGTTCTTCTTGGAATGGTCAGACGCATAAATTCCACTTGAGCTTTTCTGGTTTTGTTTGTAATTGGATCGCGTCCTAATAACATGGAACCAATCTCAACAGCTCTTATTCCCCCTTCAATATACAAGGCATTACATACAGCTTGGGCAGGGAATTGATCATAAGGAATATGAGGACATATTTTCCCGCAATCAACATATACAGCATGTCCTCCTGTAGGATATTGAATGGGAATACCCGCATCTCGTAATCGATCACCTAAATACTTAATTTCTTCAATCCGATATTCTAGGTAACGTTCATCAAGGGTTTCCATTAGACCAACTGCTAAGGCTTCCATATCGCGACCGCTCAAACCACCATAGGTAGGAAAACCTTCCCTTGGAACTAAACTGACCTTACAACGTTTAAATAGTTCTTTATCTTCTTTAATCGCAATCAATCCACCTATATTGACTAGACCATCTTTTTTTGAACTCATCATTAAACCATCAGCATAAGAAAATGTTTCTCTGGCTATCTCAATAATTGATTTATTTTCATAACCTGCTTCTCTTAATTTAATGAAATAACAGTTTTCAGCATATCTTGCCGCATCAATAAAAACAAGAATATGATATTGATCAGCAATACGTTTTACTGCACGGATATTTTCCATACTCACCGGTTGTCCACCAGCTGAATTGTTCGTAATAGTAACAATAATTCCTGCAATATTATCTGCGCCTTTTGTTTTAATCACTTCAACTAATTGCTTTAAATCAAAGTTTCCTTTAAAAGGATAGTATTTTTCCGTATCAAAGCAATCAGAACAAACTATATCAATTGCCTCAGCTCCTGCTAGTTCAACATGAGCTCTGGTAGTATCAAAATGCATATTGCTGATAAAAGACATGCCTTTTTTAGTAATTAGTTGTGGGATTAATACTTGTTCAGCTCCACGTCCTTGGTGTGTAGGAGCGACAAATTGATATCCAGTTATTTGCTTTACTACACTCTCTAAATGGTAAAAACTAGATGAACCAGCGTAAGATTCATCACCTTGCATCATCGCTCCCCATTGGAAATGGCTCATCGCACCAGTTCCCGAATCTGTCAATAAATCAATGAATACATCCTTAGCTTTAAGAGCAAAAGGATTAAAACCTGCTTCTTCTAATCTTTTAATCCGTTCTTCTTTACTAATTAAATTGATTGGTTCCACCATTTTAATTTTAAATGGGGGAATGATACGTTTGGGTTCCATAAATCCTCCAAGATTAAATTTCGCCTATATTATAACATTTTTGATGCATTAGCGCACCCCTGTTTTATTTATCATGCTCGGTATAACAAAATATCCTATCAGCTTAGCTCATCAATACAGAACATCGCTTTTTAATCAATTCTGAAAATGATTTTTTTAAATAATCCGGTAAATATGATTCCTTACACATTGACTGAAGCATATCCTTTTGAAAAACCAAATGATTTATCATTTTTTGTGCTGTATCTTTAGTAATACCTATATTCTTGGCAAACAAAAAGAAGTCTTCCTTACGAAGATTTGTTTTTTTGCCATTCATAGCTAAAGCAAAATCTTCTTTATCCTCCGGCATATTTACTTTTACAGGTAAAAGGTCATAAGCAGCAGACAAGACATATTGCTTACTTCCTACTGCCGTTTCAATCAAGGAAAAATTCTTCAGATGCATATCTGAATTTCCAGTGATATAGAAAAAAACAACGCGGATAAATAGCTCAGATAAATCAAGTCCGCTTCTTACTGAATACTGCTTTATGATTTTTCCACACTGTTCATAGGACCCCTTGTATTTATCCTGTGTCAATCTTAAACCTAGTTGACAAAAATCCTCCATAGCGAGTTTTTCTACATGATCTTTGAAAAAGAGACGATCAACCCTTTTTGTAATATACGCATAAGTATTTCCATTTTTAATTAGAGCATGAGGGACAGTTGTAATACCGACTGCATCAGCCATGCACATCACAAGATGTTCAGATTCCGGTAACGCCTCAAATTGCTCAACTTGAGGTTTTAGAATATATCCAGTAGGATAATCTACAAGAGTAAGTCTTGGTGTATCATCATCTGAGAGCAAATGTAACGACAGTTTCTTTTGAACACCGGGCACTGTATATCCCTTACTGATGCTTTTAGTAGCAATCCTCTCTAATATACGGTCATCCAACTCTATTTGAGGTATCTGCGTAGTGCCAAAAAATTTTTGAATGCAGCTCTTGTGCCATCTGGATTCGCTTTCTGTTCGTAAAATTTTCCCGCAGCATAAACATTTCATACGCGTTTCTCCTTGATACTGACATTACCTATCGGGTCTTTACATGCGACAAGCAATACGCCAAAACGATCGTTTTCAGGAATTTTCCAGTTTCGGGTGACAACATTCAAAAGCCATCCCTCAGGAATCAATCCATCAAAAAATGAAAACAGTGTCTTAGAAGTATAGCTTTCATTTTGAAGCGGTAAAGTAAGCGAAGCCGGCACCGCATTTTCACTTTTGATATAGTCAAAATCGTAAGAAAAAGAATATCCTTCATCGGTTTCCTCAAGAACACCAGCAAAATGATCTCGAATATAAATATACGCTTTTCTGAAAGCACTCATTATGATTTCTCCTTCTTACCAGGCACAGCTTCCATATCAAACATGGAAAGCGCAACATTAACTTTATCCAAGCGTACAGTTTCCTTACCCTGTTCTAGTTCCCGTATAAAGCGAAGACCAAGACCTGAGCGAATAGCAAACTGTTCTTGTGTTAACCCTGCCATTTTGCGTTGTTTCTTTATATATTCAGCTATCTTGTTCATATAATCTCTCCTTTGTCAGCTGTTTATAACTATATATTATACCCTTTCGGGACAAATGTCAACAAAAAGAAAAGAAAATAATCCCTTTAGGGTATAATATCTATGTTTTAATCTGGTTTTATACCCGAACGGTGATAATTATGTGTGCATGACAGCAATAAATTAATTATCATAATAACAATATTCTGTTATTACTGCAAATAATGATAATGAGCAATTCTCAATTTAACCGCTACTTCAAAAGGCAAAAAATATGGGTAAATCGATAATAATTAATATACAATAAAACATTTCGGGCTAGCTTTTCATCTTCTATTATGCAACCCCCAGACTTTGATAATTCGATTTGCTCATTAATCAGCAGATGTTTCTTAACTTCTATATATTCCCCAATTATAAAAACATCTCCCCTGGGGCACATTGTAAAGAGGTGCGGGGAGCTTTATCGTATCATTATATTCCATTTTTTTAATTGTTCAATACTTTCCACTTAAGTGATAACAAATTATTACGCCTTAATTGTTTCCAACAAAGTTTATTATAGTTAGGATTTTGGGAAAAGATATATTTCTATTTTTGCTTTTATTTGGAAGTAAAAAAATATTCACAAGATAATCAATAAGTTTACAAACAAACCCTATCATCTCAAAATAGCACATCTAGGTTTTCACAACAGCCACAATGATTATTCATCTTCGATGACAATGCATCGATGTCTATTCCTTTTTGTTGAAACGATTAAACCGATAATCGTTAAGACTGTTCCTAAAATCCCCATCCAAGTCAATTTTTCATGCAAGAAAATAGCAGAAAAAATAATGGTGACAACTGGAATCGCATAGATATAGATTGTTGTTTTAACTGGCCCAATATATTTTACAGCAATATTCCATGTTGAGAAGCATAGTGCTGAAGCTATTAAACCAAGAAAAGCAATGGATAAACCATTCTCCCACACTAATATTTTACCAATATCAAATTTTAAATTAGAAAATAAGTAAAGGGGTATAATGAAGATAATTCCATATAGAGTAATTCTTCTTGTTACTTGGACCATAGGATAACCATATTTAGAAGCAATCTTCGTTATTACAGAATAAGTAGCCCACATAAAAACGGCAAACAATAATAATAAATCTCCAAATGGATTTAGTTCTAATATAAACATGCCATTAAATGTGACTAAGATTACTCCTAAAATACTAATGATAAAACCAATAATAAATCGTTTGGTTATCCCTTCATCTTTTAAAACAAAAAATGACAAAATAGCAGTAAAAAATGGTGATATAGAAGTGATAATTGAAGCATTGGTTGCTGAAGTATATGTGAGTGCTGTATTTTCTAAAAATTGGTAAACGGCAATTCCCGATAAACCAGCCAAAGCAAAGACTATTTCATGTTTCCAATTCTTGATAGTAAATATTTTAGGATAGGCAATCAGTAAAGCTAAAAACGCAATGACAAAACGGTATAGTAAAATTTCAATTGGATGAAAGTTATTTAAAAGATTCTTGGTAACAATATATGTTGTTCCCCAAATAACTACAGTAAATAATGCTAATAGATTGCCTAATGTATTTTTATTCATATGATAATCCTCTAGTAAAACATTCTATCATAAAACGAAAATAAAATCGAGATTTATCAATCAATTTTGTAATATTTTCCACTGGAAACATTTTGATCTAAATTATTTTGATAAAACATCTTGATTATATCAAAAAAGCATTGACAGTAATCAATGCTATTTTTATAAGATATGTTAATGAAAAGATAGGCTGTCAAAAATTCTAATGACTACCATCAGAATTCTTTACAAACCCCTTATTTGAAAATAATTGTAATTGTTGTTTGTTTATCGACTACACTTTGAAGATTAATCTGGTAACCATATAGTCCACAAATGTGTTTTACAATTGCTAAACCTAAGCCTGTTCCACCTTGTTCTTTGCTTTTGGCTTTATCAACTCGATAGAATCGTTCAAACACACGACTTATATCAGCTTCTGGTATTCCTATTCCAGTATCGCGAATTACCAATTTTTGTTCATTCAAGGTAATCGTAATCATTCCTTTTATTTTATTGTATTTAATCGCATTATCAATTAAATTCCTAATGAGTTCAATCGCTAATGTGCGGTTGATATGTTTAGTAACTTCTGCTAAATCTAAGTGAACAGTAATTTCCTTTCTTGCTAACTCTTGGTGGTACTGTTCAATGATCTCTTCTACAATCTTTGGTAGAAAAACATCTTCATCAACAAATTGAATTCCACTTTCCAACTTTGATAGTTCCAACATTTCAATAATAATCTGATCCATTCGCATGGCTTCCTTAATTGTCTTAGCAGTTGCTTCTTTTACCGCTTGTTCATCATCAATAATTCCTTCTAAAATCATTTGTTGGTACCCGAGAATTGAAGTCAGTGGACTTTTCAATTCATGAGAAGCATTGGCAAAGAATTCGCGCTTGACCTTTTCTACTTTTCGTTGTTCTGTTACATCGAGAACACTTACGACAACGCCTCGTCCAATCCACGAATTTTCGATTAAATTAAAACTCAACAAATAGATTCGTCCTTGTAAGACCAAATCAACAACTTTTACCTTTTGATTTGCAAATGCTGCTTCAATTGCTGCTTGAATCTCTTGATTTCGAATTAAATACAAATAATTCTTATCAATCACATCTTCTTGTTTAAAATTGAGAATATTGGCAATATAAGCATTGATTAGCATTATATTACGCTCTTCGGAAATCACAATTAGCCCTTGTTTCATATCATTGATAATATAATCAAGTTTATCTTTTTCTTGTTTAATAGCCATTATTTTGGTATTGATTTCCGCTTTAATAGAGTTGATTTCCTCGATCAATGTTTCCACGCTATCGATACCATAATAATTTTTTGTGTTCACAATATTACCCAATTGACCTATAACTTGATTAATTGGAGCCAAGGTTCTTTTTGATAGAGAGGTTGATAACAAAATCGATAATCCTAAAATTACAACTAGAGATAATAGTCCAATTAAAGAATACCAGTTTACAATAGCATTGATTGAATGTAGAGGGATTGCCACCCGAACAAAGTATCCATCATCAAGCTGAGCAACATATAGCATCTGTATTTCCAGTGTCTTTGAATAGCGCATAAATACTTTACCAGGATTTTGAATTTCTGGTCGATCGAAGTGTGACTCGAATTCCTCAACATCAGAAGTATCGATTACAACACTACCTTGTAAATCGATAATCGTAATCCTCATATCCGCATTAGCTTTCTTAAGGGCTGTTACTGTTTGTGTAGCATTATCACCATCAAAGATTTCACAAGCAATATACAAGTATCCTTTCGCTTCTGCTTTAGAATTGTTATTATTGATTGCTACAATTACGACTAAACTAGTAATGAATAATAAAAGTAAGGAGAAAAAGACCAAAAAAGCATTGCTGATGATTAGTTTTCTTCTCATGGTTTCACCTGATATCCAACACCGTAAATGGTAATAATTAAATCGCTATTTCCTAGTTTATTCCTCAATGATTTAATATGCATGTCAATGGTTCTTGTTTCCAAAGCAGTATCCATTCCCCAAATCTGATTCAGCAATTCTTCTCTAGTCACAACTTTACCTACTTTTTGAAATAATAATGTTAGAATATCAAACTCTTTAGCTGTCAATGAAATCAAATTATTTTGATAATAACATTCTCTTTTATCGATATCCAATTGATAATCGCCTACATGAATTATTCGATTCTTTTTATAGCGTCTTACCTTTACATTTACTCGTGACATCAGTTCTAACAAATCAAATGGTTTTTCAATATAATCATCAGCACCAAGATCAAGACCATCGACCTTGTCGATTAACATATGGTTTGCTGAAATGATAATGATATCAATATCATCATTTTCTCTTTGAGCGCGGATTTGTTTCAAAATTTCTTGTCCTGGAATATCTGGCAACATCATATCAAGTAAAATCATATTCGGTTTTTGACGTTCAAATTCCAACCAAAAAGACTTGCCATCAGCAAATGATTTTACTGTATACCCCTGCTTGGTTAAAGTTACATTGATAATATAGGCGATATCCTTATCATCTTCAATTGAATAAATGAGATATTCCATACCTTACTCCTAATAAATTTTTTTATCTTTATGGAAGCCATTGATAATATAGATTACCCACTCTGCAATATTGACAGAATGATCTGCTATTCTCTCAATATATTTTACCACTAAAGTAGTATAAATAGCAAATGGCAACCAATTTTTCTCATCATCATGAGCGACAACCAATTCGCTGATAATATTGCTATAGTATTGATCTACTTCTTCATCTGCTTTGATGACCTCTTCAGCCAATGATATATCTTTTTTAATAAAACTTTCAATTGCAGAGGCAACCATTGTCAACGTCTTTGCTACCATGTCAGCAATCTCAGGGATTTGTGGGATATCAATATCTTTTAATTTACAATTAAACTCCATAATATCTTCAGCATGATCACCAATTCGCTCTAAATCCGCAATCAGCTTTAAAATTCCAGAAACTTCTCTTAAGTCTCTTGCATAAAGACGTTCTTTAATCAAAATATCCAAACAAATTTCTTCAATCAGTCGTTCATATTGATCAACAATGTCATCATTAATAGCGATGATTTCCTTATGGTGTTTATATACATCAAATGCCATGTTGATATTGTTCATTACAACATCCGCCATTTTTAAAAGCATTTGATTTAAATTTTCAATTTCTCTCGTTAATTGCATGATTTAACCAAACCTTCCTGTAATGTAATCTTCTGTTTTTTTATTCTTAGGATTCTTAAAAATATCCACCGTTTTTCCATATTCAATAATTTCGCCCAATAAGAAGAAAGCAGTATAATCAGAAATACGCGCTGCTTGTTGCATGTTATGAGTCACAATGATAATCGAAAAATCCTTTTTCAAAGTTGAAATCAACTCTTCAATTTTTAAAGTTGCAATTGGATCCAAAGCACTAGTTGGTTCATCCATCAAAATCACTTCTGGAGACATCGCAAGACAGCGAGCAATACATAAACGTTGCTGTTGACCACCTGATAATCCTAAGGCTGATTCATGTAGACGATCTTTTACTTCTTCATACAAACTCGCTTTTTTTAAAGAATCAATCACGATTCGATTCAAAGTTGCTTTGTTTCTTATTCCTTGACACTTCGGTCCATAGGCTACATTCTCAAAAATTGACATTGGAAAGGGATTTGGAGTTTGAAATACCATTCCCACCTTTGTTCTTAGTTCAATAGGATTAATTTCATTTAAATTTTTATTCGCAAATTCAATGTTACCATCGATATAGCAATTATCAATCAAATCATTCATACGATTAAAACATCGTAACAATGTTGATTTTCCACACCCAGAAGGTCCTATAAAGGCGGTGATTTTATTTTTATATATATTTAAATCAATGGAATGCAATACTTGATTTTGATCATAACGTAAATTTAGATCGCTTATAGTAAATATGGTTTCCATTATTTTACCTCCGTTTTATTAATGGTTCGTGATATCAATTTAACACCCAAACTAACCAGGCCTACAATCAATAAGATAATGATTGATATCGCACAAGATAATTCATAGTTAGGGTTTTCACCACCCATTAAGCTCCAAATATGAACTGCCAATGATGTCGATTTTTCATTGATTGCAACACTATCTTTAATTGCTGTACCAACAGCATAAATTAAAGCAGCACTTTCCCCAATAATTCTACCTATCGATAGTAGTGTTGCCGTTAGAATACCGAAAACAGCATTTGGAAGAATAACTTTAAATGTTGTTTGGCTTTTACTAGCCCCTAAGGCAAGTGAAGCCATTCGATAAGAATTAGGGATTGCCTTCAAAGATTCTTCAGTTGTTTTAATAATAGTCGGTAGCAAAATAATGGTAAGAGTTAATGCTCCCGAGGCAATACTACCACCACTAGACTGTATGGTTTTATTCATCATCGGGATAAACACAATCGCTCCTACCAAGCCAAAAATAATAGAAGGAATCCCTGTTGTGATATCTATCATCGTGCGGATGATATGAGTAAATTGATTTTGTTTAGCGAATTCATGAAGATATATAGCTGCACAAATCCCTAAAGGTAAGGCAATCACTAAAGTCAATACAATTAAATATAAAGTAGTTAGCAAAGATCCACGAATCCCACCACCACCGCTTGTCGCTATTATATCGGTAATTATTTTTGCCTCATCAAGGTCAGCAACCATCGGCTCTGCACCATTTTTTGCCAGTGCGAGTAGATTATTACCCATTTCATCGGCCATGGTCATCTTTGAAATCTGATATCCAACCTCTAATTTCGCAATTGTTGCAAAAGGAGATAGCGGAGCAAGATATCTGATAGTGACAATTTTTTCATTGTTTCGATCGATATCATCTTGCAAACCAATTCCCCAAACACTAGAATAGTAAACACCATCCAATTGAGGATCACTATAATCACCAAGATGGTAATTCTTGGTATCAGTAATGTTTACTTGATAGGTTTTTTGGTGATAATCACTTGTAATCAAAGACCAATCTAAAAGCCGAATTCCATTTTTAAAAACGAATAATAACAATATAATTAAAACCAAACATCCGAAACTAGAAGATACGTATGTTATCACATTTAAAAACAAATCTTTTATTTTTCTCATCGCGATAATCTCCTTTTTACCATATTCAACAAGAAGTTTACCCCGAAAATTAAACAAATCAAAATAATCCCCACGCTAAAGCGAATATCATAATCTAGCCCCGCCGTTTCTTTTAATCCCAATAACATTGTTGAGGTTAACGTTCGCGTAATATCAAATAAGTTAAACGTCGGACCACTACCACGATTTCCAGCGACCATGGAAACAGCAGTTGCTTCGCCTAAAGCCCGACCAACACCGAGAATGATTCCGGAAAAAATACCGCTTTGGGCACTTTTTAGAACCACTTTAAAATTAGTTTGTGTTGGGGATGCCCCAAGCGCTAAAGAAGCATCAATCATATCTCGCTTCACCGCTTTAATTGATGCAATGGAAATCATCGTAATCGTCGGAATAATCATTATTGCCAGCACAATTACTGTTGATAAGGTCGATAAACCACCAGCACTTTGATAGTTAAATATCTTTGCCAAGTTTTTCACAAACTTAGTCACTATTCCCATTCCAAACAATCCATAGATGATTGAAGGAATAGCAGCTAATAGTTCAATTACCGTAGTAATCACTTTCCCAACAAGGTGAGGAGCAATTCTACTAACAAACAAAGCCGTCATAATCGAGACTGGGGCAGCAATTGCAAGAGCAAGACCAACAACATACAAGGTATTGATGATAATAAATCCAATCCCATAAACATTGGGAGCTTGAAACCATACTGTTCCCGTCATAAATCGCCAAAAATTAACACGATACCAATACTCCCCTACTTGATATGAATTAACAAAAGGCTTAATTCCATGAATAAAAATGAACATCACAATAAAAAGAATGATAGAAGCACAAAATAAGGTGACTGTAAAAAGTACACCTTTGATTATTTTGTCAATTCTCGTTTTTTGTTGATGCCCATTTTTACGAATATGTCTTACCATAACATCGTAGTAGAATAGAGAAATCCTATTCTACTTCACTCCATTTAGTAATTGTCCCCTGATAAATCTTTAGTAATGTTTGTGCACTGATATTGGTTAATTGATTGCTAGAATTAACCACAGCAACAATCGCATCTACACAAATTTTTCCTGAAGTGTTCGCTGCTGGAGCTTCTGTTGTCTTAAATTCACGCGATAAAAAGGCGATATGTAAATAATTAGCTCCATCCTTTTCACTTCCTTGTGTTCGCTTATAAGCATCTCCAGAACCTGTATGGTTGTGTTCAGTTTTGAAATTACCACATTTTGTAGAAAATTCACTTGATAAAGCTTTTGCAATCTTCTCTACTGATGTTGAACCACCGAATTTAATGGTGATACTGCTATTATCTTCTAGGCAAATTGGATATGCCTTCTTAATTTCATCCCAAGTTGGATCACTTGCATTCACTGAAATAATTCCATCTTTACTTTGTACTGTTGCTTTAGCGTCTTTTGTCGTTAGAAAGGCTAAATAAGCAGCAACAATTTGTCGTTCTTTATCGCTTGCATACTCATTACGAACAATATAATTAAAGTTACGCTTTAATGTATAACTACCATTTAATACATTTGCTTCTGTAGGAGCAACACCCTCATAACTCAATCCCTTTAATCCTGAAGCAGCAAGTGACGCTAATGAAATATAGCCAATCCCGAACTCATCATTTTTCAAAGCGCTGATCATCGAACCGTTTCCATCTACTTCAACATAATTTGAAACTAATTTTGTGTTGTCTGTAGTTGCTTCAGAAAAACCGATTGTTGTGAAAAAGCCATCTCTCGTTCCACTTGTAGTATCTCTTGTATAAACTTTAATGTTCTCTTCTACTGGTTCTTTACACCCTACACTCACTAATAAAACTCCTAGCATAAAAAACGCTATCAATAAATAGTTGATAAATTTCTTCATCGATACATCTCTCCTTTTTACACCACCATTTTACTAGAGTAAAGCCTGATAAACTATCATGATTTGTAAAAGAATGTAAAAAAGTTGTAAATTTTGCACTAACATATGAGAAATAATAGGAATTTTTAATATAATTGTTAAATTTCTAGCAAAAAAAAGGTCCAAATACGATATTAGACCTTTTGTTTTCATATGGTGGCTCTGGTCGGACTCGAACCGACATGGTATTGCTACCACTGGATTTTGAGTCCAGCGCGTCTACCAATTTCACCACAAAGCCATTTTTGTCTTGAATATTATATCATTACTTATGTGAATATTCAAGACTTTTTTATTTATGCTTCCGATATTTCAATAACATAATCCTGCATTGAAATTTGATTTAAAACATCTTCAAATGTTCTATTGGTTGCAATGCTAAAATAAATAATAGATTCCTTCAAATGAACATTATCTTGAACGCTCTTATTTAATAAATAAGTTTTCCGGATAACTGCTCCTTGAGAGGCAAGATTATCAAACAACTGTTTCTCATATGCATCTTTAAAGATGACCCTGATTCTTCTTACTTTACGGTGTCTTGCAAGGTTATCCCCGAGTTTACGAGTAACGAAAGAAATAGGCAGGATAATAGCGGCAGTTACAGCTGCTATGATGTAATTATTGACTCCACCCGTTCCAATCATCAATCCCAATCCAGAAACCAACCATAGCATTGCTGCCGTGGTAATTCCTTTCACATTACCGCGATTGTGAATAATCGTACCAGCACCTAAAAAGCCAATCCCACTGACAACTTGGGCGACAATTCTTCCTTGATCAACCTTTAACACATCAGCTAAAAGAGGATTTGCTAATATTTGTTCACTAGCATCGTTGACAATATTCTTTTGTAAGATAGCAATTAAACAACTACCCACACAAACTAAAGTGAAGGTAAAAAATCCTGCTGGTTTATTTTTAATCTCTCTTTCATAGCCAATAGCAGCTCCAACAATCAAAGCTCCAATGACTTGTAATATTTGTTCAATAATAATCGGCATAAGTCCCTCCTATTTATTATATTGAGCTTCATACATCGCTCGATATTTTCCCTTTTTACGATATAGTTGTTCATGGTTCCCGTTTTCAACAATCTTTCCATCTTCCAGAACATAAATCATATCAGCATTACGGATTGTCGAAAGACGATGGGCAACAACAAAGGTTGTTCTGTTTTTTGATAACACCATTAATGATTTTTGAATCATCAATTCTGTTTCAGTATCAATATTTGCTGTCGCTTCATCGAGGATAATAATACTTGGATTGCGGAGCAAAATTCTCGCAAAGGCAATTAATTGTTTTTCACCTGTTGAAAGATTGTCCCCCATAAAAGATACTTCGGTATGGATTCCTTTAGAAAAACCATTGACAAATTTATGAGCCCCTATTTGAAGTAAAATATCTTCAATTTCTTCGTCAGAAACCTCTAAACCAAAGGCGACGTTGCTCTTTATGGTTCCTTCAAAAATAGAAACATCCTGTAAAATAATTCCAATATTATTTCTGATGTCTTGTTTGCTATACGTTAAATAATCAATCCCATCAACTAAAATCTGTCCTTCCTTTAAATCGTAATAACGTTCTAACAAACTCATCAATGTTGTTTTTCCGCTTCCTGTATGACCTACTAAGCCAATGAATTGACCTGGTTTCGTTTTAAAAGTGACATTTTCCAAGACATTTTTGCCCTCTACATATTTAAATGTAACATTTCTAAACTCAATTTCACCAGTTAATTTTAAATCCGTCACTTCTCCTAATCCTGTATCTTCTTCTTCATCTAAGAATTCAAAAATACGGGAAGCAGAAACCAAAGAATCCTCTAATGAATTCAAGTTAGAGAAAATTTCAGTAATTGGATTTACCAATCTCTCAAGATATTGGATGTAAACGTAAATAGTCGTACCAATAACCGCGGCTTCTGGCGAAAAATACTTTAATCCAAAATACAATAAAACAAAAGCTACCAACATTCGGCGGATTAGAATCAGTAAATCATAACCAAATAAGGTATTAATGCGAAGATGCTTCATTTTTGTCTTATAATTATTTGTCAGCATTTCATCATATTCTTCAGTCATATTCTTTTCTTGATTGAAAAGCTGAATGATGCTGACTCCGTTGGTGAATTCAGCCATTTTTCCATTGATTCGCGAATTCATTTCACGAATGAATTGATTTAATTTGTTAATCGCTTTCCGATAAACCGTCAGCCAAACGTATAGTAACGGAAAAGCAATGAAAGTTAACCATGCCAGTTTTGGTTCCAAAGTAAACAAACCAAAATATACGGTAACTAAAGAAACTACTGCACTGAAAATGGAAAAAATAACTTCATATAAACCTCGCACTCCTTCTGAATCATAAATCATTTTAGTGACTGTTTTTCCATGAGGCTCTCCTGCAAAATAAGAAATTGGTAGTCGATTTACTTTTTCAAAAGCGCTCTTCCTCATATCGAGAGTTAATTTCATAGAGGCCGATGTAAAGCTTACGGTTTCAATATATCGTGAAACGAGAATGATTATCGCTACTATGGCATAAATCATCAACCAATAACCTATCTTTTCAGAAGAATTTCCATAAAATGATAACATATCATTCGGACTTAGCGAACTATACTCATATTTTTCTTCTGTATTATCTTCTTTTTGAACAATTATCTGGTTTCCTTCATATCTAATCAGTTTATCTTTTTCTGCCAGCGAAGCAAAAACAAATAGATATTTACCTTTTCCCTCCGCTTCAAAATAACGTAAGGTATACCTATCACCGATTAAGGTGCCATCATCTTTCTGATAGAACTTACCACCATAGGTAATGGTTTCTTCGTTTGCTGTTGTTTCTACCCAAACGGCTTGAACTCCTGATAATTCATCATCAATAATTTTCTTAATAATCAAGGGTTGAAAAATTTCTAAAACAGAAAAGATAATCAGGAAAACAATAGAAACAGCGAGAATGGAAGTGCTTTTCAGAGCATATTTAAACACTCGTTTTAAAATGGTTCGCGTTGAATATTTTAATGGAAGTTTCTCTTTATTATTTCGCATAATCGTCCTCCATTTCTTGGACTAGATATTGCTCATAATACCATTTTTTATTTTCCATTAATTGCTCATGGGTTCCCCGTTCAACAATCTTTCCTCCATCCATCACAATAATTTCATCAGCTTTCTCAACTGCAGTTAAACGATGAGCGACGATAATCTTCATTTGGTGGGAACAAAACTCTTTTAGGTTTCGCAATATATTGGCTTCTGTCATGCCATCTACGGCACTTAGAGAATCATCTAAGATAATGACATCGCTATTACGAAGGAGAGCTCTGGCAATAGATAGTCTTTGCTTTTGACCACCCGATAAAGTAACTCCCGCTTCGCCTACCATAGTATCCAAACCATCATGTAAGAAAGGTAAATCCTTCTCAAAATCAGCCATTCTTATGACTTCATCAATAGAATATATGGTTGCTGGTGATATTCCCAGTTTTACATTATCCAATACTGTCCGTGAGAATAGCATATGCTCTTGAGGAACATAAGCAATATTCAGACGAACTGATTCCTTTTTATAGCGATTAATTGGTTTTTCATTAATAAAAATATTTCCTGAAGTAATGGGAAATTGTCGGAGTAACTGACGAATTAATGTCGATTTACCACTTCCTGTTTTACCGACAATTCCTAATGTTTGTCCTTTTTTAATTGTTAGATTAATATTCTCAATGGAATAATTTTGATCTTTTGGATACTTGAACGATACATCTTGGTATTCAATTTTTTCAATACCCATTAACTCTTTTGCGCAATTCTTATCTTTAATTGTTGGTTTTGCATCCAATACTTCATTAATTCGATCAAAAGAAACACCACTTTGAGCGATAAAGGTAATTTGATTTCCTAGTTGAAATAAAGGAGAAGAAAACATTCCTAGATAAATATTAAAGGAAATCAAATTCCCCACTGTAAAATCCATTTGATGAATAATTAAATAAGAACCATAGGCAATGGCAATCCCCATACTGATTAAGGTAACAATACGAAAACTAGGCATGAAGATAGAACGTAACAAGACCGATTTTCTTTCTATTTTATAGGCTAAGGTAGCGCTGTCAACCAATTTTTGTTCATCGTCTTTTTCCTTCACAAAACCGCGAACGAGTTTTGCTCCTGAAACACTTTCCATTACCTGATTGTTTAAATATCCAACTTGAGCTCTTACCTTTCGCCAATTTTGAGAAATCTTAGGTCTTAAGATAATGACGATTAAAAAGATGATCGGTAAAGGTGTTACCGCAAGTAAGGTTAATTTTAAATTTAAAGTAATCATTCTTGTTGAAGAGATGATTAGCATCATGATGGTATCGAATAATGCAAAAACCATATGAGTCGATACACGTGATACTGTACCAACGTCACTAGTTGCTCTACTGATTAAATCCCCTGCATATATCTCCTCAAAAAAATCAGCATCTTGTTTAAAAAGACTTGTTAGAAAATTATATCGTAGATTATAAAATAACTTATGAGTTAAACTACCCGTGCAATATCTTTTTAAAGCTCCTGACAGATAAATCACTACTCCAACAACTGCCATAGCAATAAAAATATAGATTACATAATCTCTATCAATTGTTTTTCGATCAATCTTATCGATAATATCCCCTAAAAATTGAGCTGGTAATGTCACCGAATAAGTAAACAAAATCGTCAACAAGATTATGAGCAAATATTTAAACCAGTTTTTTTTAATAAACCAGTTTAAATCACGAAATATTTTAACCATGATTTTTCCTCTTTTTTTTCTATTTTATAATATCAAGGACAATTTTGTTTTTGTTAACAATCTCATCGGTGATTTCAAATGCTTGCTCAGTAATTTCTAATGCTCTAGCCTCTTCTTTGCCATTAGCATAAAGTTCAGCCAGGGTATCACCTTTTTCTACTAGTTGACCAACTTTCACGATAACCTTAATACCAACACTTGGATCAATGATGTCATCTTTTGTTTTTCTACCTGCACCAAGAATCATCGCTGCATCGCCAATACTGTGAGTACGAATCTTTTTGATATATCCTGATTCTTTGCTTTTTACTTTGATGATGTGTTTTGCTTGGGCAAATAGCTGATAATTATTGATAACTTCAGGATTTCCACCTTGATAAATAATCATTTGACGAAGTTTTTCCATGGCACTACCATCTTGTAAAACTCGAGTAATCATTTGTTTTGCTTCTGTTTTATTCTTTGCAAAGTTAGTCATTAATAACATTTCTGTACAAATTTCACGACATAAAGCAGTGAAGTCTTTAGGGCCTCGTCCTTTTAGAGTCTCGATTACTTCTATCACTTCTATGCTATTACCAACGGCTTCTCCCAATGGTTGATCCATGTCCGTTAGCATTGCAACAGTCTTACGGCCACAACTATTCCCAATATCTACCATCGCTCTTGCTAGTATCCGAGCATCTTTTAACGTTTGCATAAAAGCTCCATCCCCAACTTTTACATCTAAAAGAATGCTGTGAGCCCCACTTGCTAGTTTTTTCGACATAACCGATCCAGCAATTAAACCAATAGAATCAATAGTTCCTGTTACGTCACGCAATGCATATAGTTTTTTATCTGCTGGAGTAATATTTGCTGTTTGTCCTACAACGGCAATTCCAATTTCTTGGACTTGTTTTAAAAAATCCTGAGGACTAATTGCAATTTGAAAACCTGGAATTGATTCAAGTTTATCCAAGGTTCCTCCAGTATGGCCTAAGCCACGACCACTCATTTTTGCAATTTTTAACCCGCAAGCAGCAATAATTGGTGCGATAACTAAAGTTGTTTTATCACCTACTCCACCAGTTGAATGTTTATCCACACATACACCTTGAATCGATGATAAATCTATTTGTTCACCACTATGTAACATTTCCATCGTTAAGTTAACTTGTTCTTCTTTGTTTAATCCTTGAAAACATATCGCCATCAGTAGAGCACTCACTTGATAATCAGGGATTTCTCCTTTTACATATCCATCAATGATAAAGTGAATCTCTTCCTTGGTTAATTGAAAACCCCGTCTTTTTTTGATAATGATATCGACTGCACGCACTATATCACTCCTCTTTTGTATGGATATTGTATCATATAAAGCGTTTTTATGCAAACTCTTATTCGTAACTTTTCAAGTTTTTTAAAATTGAAAAATGGCTTATTTTTCAATAAGCCATGAGTAGAT
>JAAYBG010000054.1 GCA_012718985.1 Acholeplasmataceae bacterium | reverse complement strand
ATCAACATCGCTTGTTTCATATAAATTGTTTTGGATTCGCTTGTAATGATTGTAAACAGCTACCGATAAAACTTTTTTTGCGTAGTGTTGGCCAATGACATATTCCCCTAAGCGATCATATATCTGGTGAGGTGTTAAGTTCAAAACAAATTTTTGTTTTTCTTCTTTCATTTGTTCATCAACAAAACCATCTTGTTTGTTTAGAACATGGTAACAAAAATCAACACAAATATCACAGATATAACAATTATCGCCTTCTATCATATGTCTTTCTGGTGATTCAGGTAAGCCACAAAAAGAACACACCTTTTTTTCATCTGTTTTATTTGTCATCGTTTATCACCTCTTTTCAAAATCTATTTTTTATGCGGTTATAACTGCTTTTTCTTTTAATAAATCAATTGTTTTTAACGTTTTAAAGTAATGCTCTACTCTTTCTTTAGGAAAATTCTTTTTCACTGTAGCGACATCTTGATTATATTGTTTTGCAAGATCCTCATAATATAATTCATAATCCGCTTTCAACAGTTTAACTTTTTCTGTTTCAATAATTTTACCTATCACTAATTCTTCAAGAACAGATTTTGCTGCTGGTTCTTTCATCAATTTTTTATATTGTTCTAGCGTTGTTCCTTGATAAGCCAGTAACTGATCAGCTGTTAATCCATAAGCTTTTGCTTGTTGTTCAACACGAGCAACCATTTGTTCTAAACGATCATTAATCATCGTTTCAGGAATCGTCACCTTAGCTTCAGCACAAACTGCAGCGATAATATCATCGGTAAATTTATTATTGTTTGCTTCTTTTTTCTCAATCGCTAGAATACTCTTTAAATGTTCTCGCCAGGTATCAACAGAATTAACACCCGCCAATTTTAATTCTTTAAAGAATTCCTCATCTGGAGTTGGTAAAACCCGGTGTTTTATTTCGTGTAATTTAATTAAGAAATCTGCATCTTTTCCTGACAATTCTTTTGCTTGATAGTCCTCAGGAAACTTAACCTTAATGGTACGCTCTTCTTCTGGTTTCATTCCCAACATTTGTTCTTCAAAACCAGGAATAAATTTACCACTGCCGATTTCTAAACTATAATTTTCTGCTTTTCCACCTTCAAATTCAACACCATTAACTGAACCACAGAAATCAAAAACCGCTGTATGACCATTTTCCAAAGCAACATTCTCAAGCACTTCAAGTTCACTACGATTTTTTAATTCCCGAGCGACATAATCATCAATTTCCTTTTCCGTTACTTCATCAGATTCTTTTTTAACTTCAACACCAAAATATTTACCTAACTCAACTTCAGGAAATACTTCAACAATTGCAGTATAGTTAAAAGGTTTATCTTTTCCTAAATTTTCAAAATCAATGTCGATTTCTGGTTTGCCGACAACATGCACTTTTTTACTAAGAACAGCTTTTTCATAACTTGAATTTAAAACGCTATCAATTGTTTTTTGTAAGATAGCACCTTCACCGAATCTATCCAAATATAGCTTACGAGGAGCTTTTCCTTTACGGAAACCCTTAATCTCGATATCTGCTAGAATATTCTCAAACGATTTTTCGTATTCTTCGTTGAATGCTTCTGCTTCAACATTGATTGTCAACTTAACTTTGCTGTTTTCTAATTTTTCTACTTTTACTTTCATCCTATTCTCCTTATAATCTTAGATTATTATACCATAAATCTATTTTTTTGCAACGCTTTTACTCTAGAAAAACATTACACTTCTCTAAAAAACATCATTTTTATTTTATCTGTCAGTTCCTCAATAATCTCTTCTGGACTTCCTAATTCATAGAGAGTATCTAACATCTCTAAAATACGAATTGCAAGAAATTCTTTATCAACAACAAATTTGTTTTGCGTGATGACTATTATTCCTTCAATGAAATTGACTAAAATTAATACTAGTTTTTCGATTGTTTTGAGTTCGTTGGTAAAACCAATATTCAAATAATTCGAACCATCATCACGATAAAACTCTTTTATTTTTGCATCCGAAAGGATCTTGCTTCGTTTGATAATTGACATTCCGTAAAAAATATCTGAATTTCCTAAGCAAGCTAAAAGCAGATAGTAAAGTTCCCTCCAACTTTCGTATTCTTTTTTATTCAATTCTTCCCCTAAAATTATCAATTCATCATAACGATTCAGATAAAACATACTCATCATCAAATCATCAACTACTTCTGTATCTTGTAGTTCTTCGATTTGTTTCATAATATCTTCTTTCATCATTATAATAGCGCGATAATCTTGATTCTTCTTGTGAGAATTGACAATTTGAATAATCCTAACTTTTTCCTTTGGGAATTTCATGGTCTCTTCTCACACTAGTTTGGTTTTATCGAAAGCATCAAGCCATGCTTTTAGTTCTTTTACCGTCTTCTTAATAGTACCATCGATAAATGGATTATCCAAGTTTGCCACTTTCAACAATTCAATAAATGTTTTACTACCACCGGCACGGCATAAGCGATAGTAATCAGCCCATGCTTGTTGATGATTTTTACGGTTTTTAATCCAAAATTGATGAGCGCAAACTTGTGCTAATGTATAATCAATATAATAGAAAGGTGATTGGAAGATATGACCTTGCCTTAACCAAAAATTACCTTCATCAGCAAACTTGTTTTCATAGACTTTATATGGCATATATTTCTTTTCAATTTCTCTCCAAGCTCTTTTCCTTTGTTTTGGTGTCCATTGTGGATTTTCATAAACCGCATGTTGGAATTCATCGACAGTAACACCATAAGGGATAAAGGTAATCGATGAGGCTAAATGTGAGTATTTATATTTATCCGTATCTTCTTTAAAGAAGTATTCCATCCACGGCCAAGCAAAAAACTCCATGCTCATCGAGTGAATTTCGCAAGCTTCTAAGGTAGGCCATAAATACTCAGGAATCGTAAAATCACGACTTGAATATACTTGGAAGGCATGACCTGCTTCATGAGTTAAAACATCTACATCACCACTCGTACCATTAAAATTGGCAAAGATAAACGGTGATTTGAAGTCATTGAAATAAGTACAATATCCTCCACCACGTTTTCCCGGTTTTGCATCTAAATCCATCAATTCATGATCAATCATAAAATCGATGAATTCCCCGGTTTCTTTACTCATTTCATGATACATCTTTTTAGCTTGGTCTACTTGCCACTGGCGATTTCCTTTCGGCTTAGGATTTCCACTCAAAAAATTTAATCCTAAATCATAGCTTTTTAGCTCATCTAGCTGTAACCTTTTGCGTTTGTCTTCAATAATTTCCTTTACAATAGGCACTAAATCTTCATAAACTTGCTTACGATAATTCGCCACCATCTGATCATTATAATCACTACGATCTAGGCGAGCATAACCTAAAGGAATATAATTAGCAAATCCTAACTTCTTTGCAATCATATCTCTTAATTTCACTAACGAATCATAAATCGTATCAAACTCTTGCACATGCTCCTCAAAAAAGCGGAAAACTGCTGTTTCTGCGTCTTTTCTAATCCTACGTTCAGGTGAACTAAGATAAGGTGTCATTTGGGCTAAGTTATTAATCTTTCCATCAAATTCAATTTTTGCACTGGCAATTAGTTTATCATATTTTGTCACTAATTTATTTTCTTCTTGTAAATCCTCAATAATTTCTGGTTTAAATGTTTTTAACGATGTCCTTATACTATCAAAAAGCTTCTTGCCATATTTTGCTTCTAACTGTTTGATTAATGGACAATTCACTAATGCTATTGATAATTTATTGACATAACTTTCATAAATTGGTAAGTTTTCATCGAAAAATGATTGTTCACTTTCATAAAATTCATCATTGGTATTGATACTATGACGAACATAAACCAATGATTCCATAGTACTAAAGGTTCTTCTAACTTTATTAATCGCTTCAAAAGCAAGAGATGCTTCTTCTAAATCAGTAGTTTTTTCAACAATACTAATTGTTTCCAAAAATTGTTTTTCGATTTCTTTCATATCAGGTCTAATATATTGATATTCACTAAATTTCATATTTATATTCCTTTCCTATACTTATATTATATCATACTTTTCAATGATTTTATTCTTTTATCCTTATTTGATCTAACATTAACCCCTTGAGCAGTCATTGGCATATTATATTCACTATCAAATTGAGCTTTACATGGTATCAATTGCTCTTCATGAGATAATCTGCTCACACTTAACACACTATACAATTTTTATTCCTTTATTTTTGTTAGTCGGAATAAAAATTCGTCAGAAATCCTATAAAAGCAGTTCATATTATTCCGACTTCTTATGTTCGGGGATTCGTTTTGATATTTTAAGCATGTAATAGTTATTACAAACGCACAAACTATTAAGATTGTGCGTTTTGAGTGCTACAATAATGTAAGAAAACTCATAAAGGAGAATCCAATATGAAAAACCATAGAAAACCTAAGCGGCAAGAGCAGTTATATATCATTTTATCCTCAGCCGTTGCCGCCAAATCTGAATATTGAAAAGCATCCAATCATTGATATGGTCAATTCCGCTATTGCGCTAGGACTTTCAAGAAACGATATGGCTAATTATATATCCATGCTTGTAAGCAAAGACATTCTAAAATATTATGCGAAATCAGGAAAAAAACTTTTGTTCACCTATCATGAATATCTGGATATCCTCAAAAAAGATACCGAAACAGTGTATTGAGAGTCGTTCAGACAAAATTGAGTAAGGTCCTTGATAATTGAGGAATTTTATCCTTGTTTGGCAAAAATCAGGTACTCCATAAGAATACCTGATTTTTATTTTTTATTTAGTTCATGGACAAGACTGCGGTAAAAAACATCACCAATCTGCATATAACCAGCCATACTTGGATGCACTCCATTCGTTCCAACCATTTCTGTTATATTCGATCTAGCATTAACCGCTTGAGCAGCCATTGGCATATTATATTCACTATCAAATTGAGCTTTCACATCGAGATACAAACAAAACTCTCGATATTTTTCACTAAGACACAATTCTTCTAACCATTGATTATGGTTGAATGCTGTTGTCACTGTTCCATACATATCACTATAAGGTCCTTTTGCTCCATAGTTATTAGCAATCCCGCCATTAATCGAATTAATCTGAATTCCCATGCACCTGATTTGGCATTGAGGAAAATCATGGTGGATTTTATCTAGCAATTTTGTAGCATATTGTTGATGGACTGCGAAATCACGATTATATGGTACAGATAAACCATTCCAAGTAAGTAAAATATAAATAAAATCGGGAACCATAAAATTATTCACACGAATATAATTTTTAAAATCGATATCATTAATTTCTTCATTCCAAAAAGGATTACCACTTTCAAAACCAAATCCTTTTATAATAATATCCTCTTGATGAAGCGCATTTGCTTGATGAACAAAACGTTCAGATATTTGCGGGGCAATTTCTTTATGACCTTGTCCTCGTTTGAATTTCAACCGCTTTTCCGTTATTGTTTCCAAAATCCAAAGATTTCCACTATTCATCCAAACGCTATGTTGATCAGCTTCTTTTTTATTATGCTTTTCCACATCAACCCAAATACTGGATGTTTTACTAGGCAACGAGTTTGTACAAAAGCTTTTCCATTGCCAACTCCCATATCCTTCATAACCGATCACATCTTTTTCAACTTGGTATTTACATAAACCTATAAGATTTATTTTCCCCGCGTAACCCAAACCTTCTGGCTTTCCTCCTTGATGACAAAAACGACGATAACCTTCGCCAGTCCAATATCCTGCTGCAGTCAAACTATCACCAATACATAAAATATTTACTATTCTTTTGGGTTGCTCTGGTTTGTTTACAATCAAGGTTGTCTTACCGCTTTCAACAATTTCTCCATCATCATTGACAAGGTCAATTTGCATATCATACTCGCCAACATCTTTTTCTTCTGGTAAGAACATGAAATAACGAGGATATGGTTTACCTTTATCACAAGTAACTTTGATGAAATACTGATAAGGATTAATAGCCTTGACAACTCCGCGATAGAATAGTTCAAAGCGGTCCCCAACCACTAAATAATATTTTTTTGCAAGAAATAACCTTTTATTCATCTTACTACCTCAAATAAAAATGGCGTCCTAGAAGAGATTCGAACTCTCGACCCACAGCTTAGGAGGCTGTTGCTCTATCCAGCTGAGCTACCAGGACGTGCTAAATCATTATATCATAAGAACAGTTAAAAATGAAAGGGATTATAGGAAAAAGGGCTATTTTTTTTCTGTTTATTCTTCTTGAAAGTTACCGAGGTGTAAGTTTTGTAAACCCCTTCAGATATCAGTCATTTTTTGAAAAAACATAATCAAAAGATAAATATGATGACCATATATATAACTCGCAAGATAATGTCCCGGTGTATTTTAATCACTTTTATATAGTCCTTTTTTAATTTGGATTATTTTTCCATCCCTTAAATCTCGTGAAATTTTACCCCTTGTATTAGAATAATTCTTATTTTAGTTTAATAAGTCTTGAATTGTATATATCATAATTCCCTCCAGATAGTTGTGTTTTGTCACATTATCTGGAGGAAATAAAGCATTATAATAAAATAAATTGGTTTAGTTCACATCACTATTTGTTCTGGTCAAGCAATCTTACCCTCAATAATTATACTCATATACAATAAATAGGATTTTATTTGGCTTTCTCCAGTTCTTTTGTTTTTGTCAATTTTTTAGAGATAGCTCGCTCGCACTGAGTGTAAGTTACTTTATTCATTCTTCAATCATGATTTTCTCTATTTTGTCAAATAAAAAATTATCGACTTCTATTTAATAATTTTAATATTCTCAATAATCTTTTTAGCCATTAGTTCATATCCTTTTTCTAGTGGATGAATTCCTTCAATTGAGTAAAGCTCTTCATCTTCATGAATTAAGATAGTAGCAAAATCATTTTCAAAAGCTATATATTCACAGCTATACTTCTTGGCAAGCTTTCTTATTTCGTCTACTTTTGTTAGTAAATCTCCCCGCATATGGGTATATTCTTCCTTATAGCCAATGATAAATGGTTCAAGAATAATAACGGGAATACCAATTTCATCTTTTATTTTTTTAAGTAATAACTCATATTCTTCTTTAAAAATAGCAGTGGCTTTTTGATTTGGATAATTGTGCCAAGTATCATTTACCCCTATTAAAATAAATAGATAATCTGGTTTACATTCCACAAAATCCTTTTGAAATCTGGTTAATAAGTCATTTACTTTGTTTCCAGAAATCGCTCTATTGATAACTTGAACATTATTTTTTCTTAAATACTCCCCGACAATTCTCACATAAGAATCCCCTAAATCATATTCATCATTTCGATTTCTTCTACAATCGGTAACGGAATCACCTTGAAACAATACTAAAGATTTTTCTATAATGTTAATCATCTTCCTCTTTCTCCTTTTTTTAAAATAAATTTGTTGTTTTTTACTCGCTTTTTCTAATAATTATATATTCCTTGCTCTCATATAATTCTATTCTTAAGTATAGCATTTTAACCCTTTGATTACAAATTAATGTGGATTTTCCCTGTTTATTTTGATAAGAACAGTTTATATTAAAAAGGCCAAAATTTTCTTTGGCCTTTGTTTACAATTATGGCGTCCTGGAAAGGATTCGAACCTTCGACCGACGGCTTAGAAGGCCGTTGCTCTATCCAGCTGAGCTACCAGGACAAATTTACTCCATACATTATATATTAAAATCAACAAAATGTAAAGAGTAAAAAGTGAACTGTTCTATAATTTTATTGTCCTGTTTTTGACTGTTTTGAAAGAGGATTATTTTATAATATGAACTTTTGCGATATCGTATTGATCACGTGCTTCGGGATTCTCTAAAGGATAACCAATAAAAGCAATCCCTAAAGGAACGATATGATTCTCCATGGATAATATGGTCTTCACTCTTTCTACTGGTCTTTTTTGAGGTAAAACTCCTACCCAACATGCTCCGAGGTTGAGCGAGGTTGCTCCTAATAAAATGTTCTCCATCGCTGCTGAACAGTCTTGAATCCAATAATCTTGTAGATGGAGAGGAAGTGCTTTTTTCATGTTCCCGCAAACAACAATTGCTAGGGGAGCAATAATATTAGAAAACCTTGCCGAGCGGCGCAATTTTTCTAGCACTTCTTGATTAGTAACAACAAAGAACTCCCATGGACGTCTATTGCAAGCACTTGGTCCTGCCATTGCATAATGAAGAAGCAGGTCAATATCTTCCTCTTTGACCTTTTTTGAATCAAATTTACGAATACTTCTTCTTTTAAACATTGCTTCTTTTAATTCCATATTATCCTTCTTTCTTTTGATAGATACAAACTTCACTGGATCCATAATGAAAATTTTTTCTGATTTTAAGAATCTTTGTTCCTTCAGGAAAATAATTGTTTCTCTGATACTGGCAAACAATAATTCCCTCATCAGCTAACATCTCATTAGCGATGAGAAAATCAATGATTTCTTTTATAATATCAAGCCGATAAGGAGGATCTAAAAAAATAAGATCAAACTTTTTTTTCTCCCTTGCAAAGGTGTTTAAGGCCAATTGATAATCGAGATGATAAATAGTGATCGAATCTTCTTCTCGTAAACTAGCTATGTTTTCTTTAATAATCCGTATCGCTTCTCTACTGAGCTCAACTATGTCTACATGACTGGCTCCTCTGCTAATAGCTTCTAAGCTTAAGGCTCCACTACCACCAAACAAATCAAGAACAACATCACCATTTAAATATGGACCGATAATATTAAAAATGGTTTCCTTCATTTTATCGGTCATCGGTCTTGTATTTAGTCCTT
>JAAYBG010000009.1 GCA_012718985.1 Acholeplasmataceae bacterium | reverse complement strand
ATCATAGATGTTTGTTAGAATATAAAATTCGATTTTTTTTAGATACGATTGGAAATGTGATTGCTTTTATCAACAAATAAACTCGCATATTAGTATCCTTAGTTCAAGATAATCTCACAAATATCATACTAAATATCAAGGTGTAGTTTTTGACTTTTATAGTTGTTTTTGCTATAATTGACCTTGAGGTAAATTCAAATGAAAATTACAATTAGAGAAATCGCCAAAGAAGCCAATGTAAGTGTTGCTACCGTTAGTCGTTGTATCAATAATAAAGGCTATGTTCATGAAGAAACAAAAAAAATCATCGATGATATTGTAAAGAAAAGCGGTTATGTTCCTAATCAATTGGCACGATTGCTGTTGAAAAGGCGTTCAAATATTATCGGTGTGATTATTCCTCATACTGTCGCTCCTTTTATTGCTGAGTTAATCGATGGAATTGAAAACGAAGCGATTGCCAATGGATTAAAGGTAATGCTATGCATTACTAACAACGATATAGAACGAGAACTAGATTATATTAAAGTCTTTGAAGATTATGTCATCGATGGATTGATCATTTGTTCTAACTTTTTTAATGTTGATAAAGTAATGAATCTAAATATTCCCATTGTATCGATAGATCATATTCTTGACCCTAGTATTCCTTCCATTACTACGGATAATATTGAAGGCGGTCGTTTAGCGGCGGAAAAACTAATTGAATGTGGTGCAAAGAATTTCGTATTGTTTAGAGGACCATCCTTTTTAATTACTACTTCAGAAAGAACTTTGGGTTTTACTAATGTATTGAAAAAACATAATATCAGCTGGGAATTCTATGATTTCGATTTGGTAGTACCTGATTCTAATTTTATCTATAATTATTTATTAAACAACCCACAAATTGATGGTATCTTTACCACTTCCGATACTTTAGGTGTAATTGTAACGGGTATTTTAAATAAATTAGGGCGAAAATTGGGTGAAGATATTTTCCTGGTTAGTTTTGATGGCCTTGCGATATCAAGATGGATTTATCCCGCTTTAACAACTATCAACCAACCAATCCAATATATGGGAGTTGAAGCTGTAAACACTTTGTTGAAACTAATTGAAGGAAAAGAAATTCTAGAACAACATCGCATTATTAAAATTTCACTAAAAGAACGAGATTCAACAAAACATAAATAGAAAATATTTCTTGAGATCATCTATTGACAAGCTAAGTCAATAGCCTAAAAAAACCCTCTTTTGATAAGAGGATTTTTCTTTATAAATTAGTAACGAGAATCAAGGGTTCAATTAGAGTAAACTCTCCTCCCTCAAATTCTTTTTCTGCCAACACATCATATCCTGCCTCAATATTAATTGCTTCTGTCTGACCAAAGTTGAAAATACCGGTAAATAGTTTATTGCCTTTTTTGTAGGTGATTTTTAGAATATCACTTGATAAACAAGAAACATCCATAACTCCATTGACATAATTAGTTTCTTTCTTTAATTTTCCTAATTTTTTCATCAGCGTAGCAATCTTAGCTCTATTATAATTACTCCAATCAATTTCATCATATTCAAATAAATTTGGGCGATTGACAGCTCCACATTCTTGGCCGTTAAAGATAAATTGCGCTCCTTTTAGAAAGTACATCATCGCTGTTGCATTTCGAAGGATTATATCGTTACGACAATACGATGCAGCACGAGGAAAATCGTGGTTCTCTAAATACTTTAATTTCACATAATTCTTTGGATAAATTGTTTCTTGTCTTAAAAGATCATCAGCCCATTTTTGTAATGTGCTAGTTCCTTTTAAATAATTACCAAAATCATCAAAAATATCGTAATCATAGCAAATATCAAATACTTGGAAAATTTCTGAGTCACTACAAGCATCATATCCCGAATCACGCAAATATTTGATAAAACCTGGGTGTACGCTCTCTGCAACATATAATAAATCAGGAAAGGATTTTGTTAATTCTTCACGAGCTCGTCGCCAAAAAGCTAAGGGTATGATTGGTGCTACATCACAACGAAATCCATCAACACCAATTTTTGCCCAGTAGGTTAAGATGCGAATCAGTTCATCTTCTAAGGCCTTGTTGTTATCGAATTTAAAATCGATTATATCCCACCAATCACCAACGCGATTACAAAAACTACCATCCTCTTTTTGATAATACCATTCTGGATGAGTTTTGGTATAATCAGCATCATGTGAAGTATGATTGAAAACAATATCTATGATTACTTTCAATCCTTTTTTATGTGCTGCTTTTAAAAGACGAGTAAAATCTGTGATTGTTCCTAAATCTGGATCTATTTCGTAGTAATTCTTAATTGAATAAGGACTGCCAACATTCCCTTTTCGGTTTTTCTCGCCAATAGGGTGAATCGGTAGCAATTGAATAATATCCACTTCTAATGCTTTTATTTCATCAAGTTTTTCAATGACACCTTGAAAATTGTGTTTCTTGGAAAATTGACGAACAAATACTTGGTAAAATATTTTATTCCGTAATTCAATTGATGTGTTTAACGCCATAATTTCTCTCCTCTTTAATTGTAGTTTTTTTATATTGTTTTGAAAATGAAAAAACCATATGCCTTGATTGAAAGATCACCTTTAAGATGAATGATTTTGTTTGAATAAAGATCGGTTACTTTTTTATTTTTTATTGTTTCAGGAAGGGATAGAGTTTGATCTTGGTTATTATTATTGATGAAGAAGAAGATGTCATCTTTTTGATAAACTAGAAGATTGTTTTCAGTATATAGCCATTTAATATCGATGTTTTTTAAACTAGGGAATGATTTTCTTAAGGAAATTAACCATTGGAAGAAAGCAAAAAGTTCTTTGTCTTGTTTCGTTTCATCCCAAATCATGCAACGACGATTGTCTGGGTCTTTTCCTCCATCCAGACCTATTTCATCTCCATAGAAAATGGCAGGGGATCCACAAAAACTAAAGAGGAATAAATAAGCTAACTTTACAATATCCTTATTTTGATTTGCACGATGAAGGATTCTCATAGTATCGTGTGAATCAATTAAGTTAAACATTTGACCAGCAACATTACGAGGGTATCGAACCAAAATTTCATTGATTTTATAACTGAATTCTTGGGCATTAATGCGATTAACATCTTTGAAAGTGAAGAATTGCCAAATAGGATAGCTTAACTCATAATTCATTACAGCATCAAATTGATCTCTACCTAACCAAGGAGTAGAATCTTCCCAATTTTCTCCCAGGATATAAATGTCAGGTTTTATTTTGGTAACAACTTGTTTGAATTTACGCCAGAAAGCGTGACTTACTTCATTTGATACATCCAGTCGCCATCCATCGATATCAAATTTTTTGATCCAGAAAGATGCAACTTTCAATAAGTATTTTTCCATAATAGGATTAGAAGTTTTTAGTTTCGGCATGAATGGAGTAAAAGCAAAGGTGCGGTAGTTAGGATAAACTCTACCTTCTATCTTCGGGGCATTGTTTTTTAAAGGGAAGTTAATAATTTCATCGCTTTCAATATAAAAACAATCATAATATTTTGATTTTTTACCCTTTCGAATAACATCTTGGAAATAAGGATGAAACCAACCACAATGATTAAACACAGCATCAAGCATCACTTTAATTCCCGCTTGGTGGCAAGCTTTTACCATTTGTTTGAATTGTTGATTGGTTCCAAAAGAGGGGTCGATTTTGAAATAATCAATCGTATCATATTTGTGAGCAGTAGAAGCATAAAAAATGGGAGTAAAATAAATTCCATTGATACCGAGATTTTTCAGATAAGGAATCGCTTCTATGATTCCTAAAATATTTCCTCCGAAAAACATGTTATTATTAAGCCCATTTGGATATTCTCCCCATGGTAGGTAATTTCCTTTTGTGTTTGAAGCTTTTCTGAATCGTTCTGGGAATATTTGATACCAAATGGTATCTTGAATCCAAGGAAGTGGTTTTACAATATCTTCTTCATTCATGTATGGATAGCAAAAATATTCAAAGCCATCATAAATGATTTTTCGATCTGCTTCTAAATCGATTTTCATTAGTTTTTTACTGCCATAGAAATATACTTCACCACCTTTGTATAAGATAAATGCATATTTAGCGCGTTTGAAAGGTGCAATCTCTTCAGTAAACCAATAATCAAAAAGTTCAGTCGAATATTTTTTCTCTAGTATTTTTCTTTCTTTCGTTTCAATGACCCAATGATATTGACCATTTACAGGAACCCACTCATGAGGATCTCCAAATAACATTTCCACCTTATCAATATCCGATTTTCCTGTCTGAAGATAGATATGAAGATGATCTGTATCGTAGGCATAAGCCATATTACTATTTGGATTATGTCTAATTGCTTCTTTTATCATTTTAATTACCCACACTTTCCTATTTTTTTTACTTCAATTGCTTTTTTTCCTTATCTTCATCGAAGAATGAGGTATTTTCGTTGAGCGTATTTAAGAATAAATCATCTTGCCCACGAACGAACAATTTTTTCCCCGTAAGGTCTTGAAACATGTTTTGTATTTTATATAGATAAATATCATGATGGATATGTTCACTAACAATCTTTACCATCAAATGATTATTAGTGATAGTTCCAATCCAATCATCATTTTTATTAACAGCACTGGCAACTAAAACTTCTTTAAAATCAGAAACGACCATTAATCGCGATGGTTTTTTAGGTCTATCATATCCATAAGAATAGGTTTCAATATTAGGATAAACCAATTCTTGTGAGGAAAAACTAAAAACGATGATACGAACATTTTTATTTGCCAGAATCTGGAATTCCTTGGCAAAGTATTCTAAATCCAAATCGCAATTTAAATAGATTTCTTTTTCAGCTTTTAATAATAATTCTTTTGCCTTTTCTAGGTTGGCATCAAAATTAGCGATATTGAAAAAGTAATTAGTATCAGCTTTAGGTTTAATATTTTGTAAGGAATCTTGCAGTTCGTCAAAGTTTTGATTGTAATCTTGACGCAGTTTTCGAATTAATGTATTGGGATTTTCAGGATAATAAGCGTCTTTTGCTGTTGAGAGTTTCAACAAAAATCCCTTGGAATACATAGCATCAACGACTGGGTAAATGGAAGAACGAGAAATGGTCAATGCTTTGGCAATATAATAAACTGTTTGACCTGGATTTTCTAAAAGGTATAAATAAATTTGGGCTTCTTGATGGCTCATAATTTTTTCTAGTTTATTGATAATAAGTGCTTTCATATTAACTCCGTTGTCTATAATATACAACTAATTATAGTATGATAAAAAAAGGCTGTCAAGGTTTTTACTGTTTTTTTTGTGGAAACTATTACATATGTGAAAACGTTTGACAAAAACACCTATTTTTTATAAAATAGAATTCATACAAGAGGTAATATATGAGTACATTCGATCGTCGTTTGCGGGCATTTTCTATCGATACATCCTTGACTGCAGTTTTAGTGTTATTTACTATTTTTTTTGATATTGAAGCTGATATTAAAACATATCTTTGGTTTGCCATTTATTTTGGTGTTGCTTTGGTTCCTTATTTATTTGGAACAGGTCAAAGTTTTGGAAAAAGAATCCAAAAAATAAAGATTATCAAGAATACCAAAGAATTAGTACCAACGACATTAGAAGTTCCTAACCGCTTTTATTTGGTGTTGCGGGAGTTCGTAAAATGTATTTTTATTATTCTTAGTTTCGGTCTTTATATATTCATCGCTGGCATCGTTTCAACAAACCGTGAAGATGGAAGAACGATTCATGATTTAATCTTTAAGACCCGTGTTGTTGTACTGACAAGATATGTCACTGATCGAACAGAGATGAGAAGAACTTCATCAGCTGAAAATTCATTGAAAGGATATAGCCACAATGATTAAAAAAATATCGAGTTTCATTTTAATTATCTTTATTTTATTTGGGTTTTATGGTTGTAAGAAAGCGCCTGATTTAACTGAGATTAACCCTCGTAATGATGTTTATTATCAATTATTTGTTCGTAGTTTTAGCGATAGCGATGGTGATGGTGTTGGTGATTTTAATGGTATTACTAAAAAATTAGATTATTTAGTTGATTTAGGAATTACTGGGATTTGGTTAATGCCCATTCATCCATCTCCAACCTATCATGGATATGATGTATTGGACTATTACGATGTCAATCCTGAGTATGGTAGTTTAGAAGATTTTAAAAACTTATGTAAGGAAGCAAAAGCCAAGGGTATTACCATCATGATTGATTTAGTGGTGAATCATACTTCATCGTTACACGAATGGTTTTTGAAGGCCTTAGCGGGGGATAAAAAATACAAAGATTATTATGTTTTTACTGACCAGACGACGACTGGTAAACTGGGTAGTTGGGGACAAAATATATGGCATAGTGCAAATAATCAGAAATATTGTGGTTATTTTTCAAATACGATGCCTGATTTGAATTTCTTTAATGAAGCTGTTATTGAAGAGATTTATAATATCGGTCAATTTTGGATTGAAAATGGAGTGGGAGGATTCCGTTTAGATGCCGCTCAACATTTCTTTGGTACCAATGAATATTTAAACCATAATATTGACTTTTACGATAACATTTTATTCTTGAAAGATTTTCGTAAAAAAATGCGTGAATATGACCCGAATGTTTATATTACAGGAGAAATCAATTTATTGACTGAAAGTATTGTCAAGGAATATTTTATCGGTCTGGATTCACCGCTTGATTTTCCCATAGCGAATAAAGTGGTTACTGTTGGTGCTAGCAATGGTAATTTAAACTACGCAAAAAGCTTAGTAAAAATATATAAATCTTATGCCAGTCTGGATAGAAACTTTGTCAGTGCTCCATTTTTACGAAATCACGATGAAAATCGTTTGGCAACTGAATATGATGGAAATATCGATAAATTAAAATTGGTTGCTGAAATGTTAATGGTTCTTCCTGGCTCGCCAATTGTTTATTATGGGGAAGAAATTGGTATGTATGGTTCAAAATCAAATGGTGAACTTTCTAATGGAATTGCTATTTGGGATGAAACAAGAAGACTACCTTTTAATTTTGGTGACGAATATACTACAACATGGTTCCAGGATGAAAATTTTTATGATGTGATTCGCAACAAAACAATAAAACCGGTCAGTGAACAGTTGTTAGACCAAGAATCCTTATTGAATACTTATCGTGCTATTATCAAACTGAGAAATGAAAATGTTGCTTTAAGATATGGTAATTCAATCACTGCTTATGAAAACAATACGAGCCAAGTACAGGGATTTTATCGAGAATATCAATATGAAGACATCTATCAAAAAGTATTGGTTTTTCATAATTTATCATTAACGGAACAAACATTACCTGCAGTGAATGGAAATATCATTTATGCTAGTGGAAGAGAGGACCTAACTGAAATCACAACAATAGCTCCTAAATCAACTATTGTAATTGATGTTAGTGGTAAAAATAATGATTAAAATCTTTATCAATAGTTTTTCTTTTAAAAAAATATTCCAAAATGGAAATGCTCCTTGGAAACACATCATTGCCTATTTTTTGCTCATTGTTTTAATCACTAGTTTTCCATTAAACTATCAGATTTTTCAAAATGATGGTTGGAGAGGCTTAAATTCAATTACTATTGGAATTAGGGAGGTTGCACCTCCTTGGTTTCCTAACGAATTACCTAATGATGTCGCAATTTCCAAAAATGGCTTATATACCCCTATAGAGAAAGCCTATTATTATGAGGCTACATTAGCAGATGATACACGCTATCAATTCGTGATTAATCCCCAGGGAGCAAGCGATGAAGGTGGTTTTGCCCCTATTTATACTGAAGAAGGAATCATAACAAAAGATGTTAGTGGGGTAGTGGTGATGACTCCTTATCAAAAAGCAATTGTGCTTTGTAAGGACAAAATTTTGTATTATGATAATTCTAAAAAACCTATAGTGGGGAACTATGATCATATTGAAGAAGTGATTCATTTTACTGAACTAAAAAATATGGACAAATACACCGCTTTAACATTGTTACTCGATGCAATTGACGGTGGCTTTAATCAGTATATGGTTTTTTCAAGTATTCTGATTAACACATTAACACAGTTATTCATGAATTTAATCATGATTGTGATTATTGCAGCGATATTCTTGCTTATTAGAATTAAGTATAAAAAAGTGACTAATTATCGTCAAAACATAGGAATCTTAATCTCTGCCATGACTATTCCCTCTATCTTGAGTTTTATCATCGGTATTCTTGGAGTAATTGAAATCAATTCTTTTGGTGTGGTATTGTTTCAACTACTAACTCCACTTATCGCTATAGGAGCGATATACTTGGGTTCTGGAGAAAAAGATATCGGTATTAAATATACAGCGTAATCTGAACATAAAAAGAAAGAAGAAGAATATGAAAAAATGGATTGAGTATCAACTGAAAAATAGACAGTTAACAATGCCGATATTAACATTTCCTTGTACTCAGTTAATCAATTGTACAGTGGATCAATTGGTCCATGATAGCGATTTGCAAGCAAGAGGAATAACTGAAATTGCAGAAAGATACCCGATGAGTGCTTGTTTAACGATGATGGATTTATCGGTAGAAGCAGAAGCTTTTGGTGCCGAGGTTAGATTTTCTTCTACGGAAGTACCCACTGTGGTTGGGGCTCTACTAACTGACATTGATCTAGCAAAAAAACTGAAAATTCCAAAAATTGGAGAAAAACGAACAAAAATATATTTAGATACGGTGGAGAAAGTGAAAAAAATGGTGACTAATCGCCCTGTATTCGCTGGGATTACTGGTCCTTTCACTCTCGCTGGTAGATTAATGGATATGACAGAAATCATGGTTAATTGTTATCTCGATCCTGAGTTTGTTCATCTTACTTTAGAAAAAATGGTAGATTTTTTAATCCCTTATATTTTAGAGTATAAAAAGCGAGGAGCAAATGGAATTGTTATCGCTGAACCTGCAGCTGGTCTACTTTCTCCTAAACTATGTGAAGAGTTTTCTTCAAAGTATATCAAGAGAATTAAAGAGGCTGTTGATGATGATGACTTTATTTTCATTTATCATAATTGTGGCAATGTAAAACCATTACTTCAAAGTATTTTTACCATTGGTGCTGATGCTTATCACTTTGGAAATGCTACAGATATGGTAGGAGCATTATCTGCTTCTCCTAAAGATGTTCTTATTATGGGGAATATTCATCCCGTTTATGAGTTTGATAAGGGAACTCCGGACAGTATGAAAAAAGCAGTAATTTCCCTATTAGATAGCTGCAATCAATATGATAATTTTGTGATTTCTTCAGGATGCGATATTCCCGCTCAAAGCAAATTAGAGAATATCGATGCTTATTTTAAAGAAGTTACTAGTTACTATCAAAAATAGAAAACATAATAAAAAGTCCATTAGAGTGAACTAAGCCACTTCAATGGACTTTTATTTATTAGTCAACGATAAACGATTTTTTCCTACGGAAGAAGGCGAGTATAAAGAATGCCATCGACATAGATACATAGTTGATGATGCTTCCTGAAGCACAACTAGAGCATCCTGATGCTATTACTCTTTCTCCTTGATATAAAATCACTGTCTCTGCAGCAAAGATATTGATTGAAGCTCCTTCTTCATAGGTTTTGAAAGAAGTAGGTGAAATTTTTGTATTGTTAGCGACTAAGTTCCACACTCCAGCAGGAAGAGTTAAAGTAACTAATTGTTTATTGCAATTATTATGGATAACTAAAATGGTTCCCCAAGTATCATTATTTGCATAATTAGAAATTGTATAGGCAATAATACCTTCCACATCTTCATACAGGAAGCGAACATTATCAATAACATCCTCAGCATTAGCCATTCTAAAAGCAGGGTGAGCTTTGCGTAAGGAAATCAATCCCTTATAGTATTCAAAGCACGCTAAGTTTTCCTCCTTTGCTTTTAAATCCCAACGTAGTTGATTTGTTGAATCAGGAGATTCATACGAGTTTTCATCATAACCACCTCCTACTTTTGGTTTTGAACGCATGAATTCAACACCAGCATGTAAGAAGACAACCCCTTGGGAAGTAAGAACTATTGCATTTGCTTGTTTTTGCATGTCATCGCGTAAGTCTCTTTGTTTTGATGTTGTAGATAAGATGATTTTATCATATAGAGTATTATTATCATGAGCACTTACATAATTGATTGTTTTTGTTGGAGAGGTGTGCCAGAACATCGCATTAGATAATCCCTTGCTTGTTACATCAGGATGTTCAACTCCCCCAACAACGCCGTATTTTACTTTATTGATGACTTCACTTTTCCCATTTCCTTGAATAAAACCTTTATCATTAGCAGCAAAAACAGAACCCTTGATTCCATCGCGAATTTCATCATTAAAAGCACCAACATCAGGCATATCGCTTAAATTAGTTTTATCAGCAGCAAGGCTTGGATCAAGTGGTGTAGCTCCTCCATTCCATGGTTCACCATAAATTAATATATTTTCATCGATTTCATGAAGTTTTTGTACAATCAAATTCATGGTTGTTACATCATGAAGAGCCATCAGGTCAAAACGGAAACCAGACAGATTGTATTCGGTCGCCCAAAACACAACAGAATCAATCATAAATTTTCTCATCATATATCGTTCCGATGCAGTTTCATTGCCAGTTCCACTACCATTGCTGAAAGAGCCATCCTCATTCATTCTAAAATAATAACCAGGTAGAATCAAATTGAAGTTTGAATCTGCACTTTTTCCTGTATGATTATATACAACATCCATAATAACTCCGATGTTATTGTTATTGAAAGCTGTTGTTGTTTGTTTTAATTCTACAATGCGTTTGATACCATCAAATGGATCGGTAGAGTAAGAACCTTCAGGAACATTGAAATTAATTGGCATATAACCCCAATTAAAACTATTTTTAGGATTTGCTTCATCAATAACTCCAAAATCGAATATTGGTAGTAATTGTACATGGGTAACACCCAATTCTTTAATATGGTCAAATCCCGTTGTTACTCCTTCATAGGTAGTACCTTCAACCGTTAATCCTAAGAATTTTCCGCGATATTCTTCTGGACCATTCCAACTATTATGACTTGTTAAGTCGCGGACATGGAGTTCATAAATAATAGCATCTGTTGGTGAGGAGATATTGTTAGCACGTTTTTGATAGGCGAATCCTTCGGGATTGATTTTTTTAAAATCGACAATCAATCCTCGTAATCCATTTACTCCTGCACTTTTTGCATAAGGATCGATTACTTCATGAGTTGTTAAGCCATTGGTAACTGAATAGGTATAATATGTTCCGTGTAAATTGCTTGGAAGACTAATTTGCCAAGTCCCCTTAATGCTTTTTACCATATTGATTGTTTGATCGGGTTTGTTAGTGCCACCATTTTCTTCGGGAGTTCCCGTAGAATATAGATTTAAAACAACTTTATTTGATATCGGGGCCCACAAACGGAATGATGTTGAATTTTCTTTTACTACTGCTCCTAAATCATCACCATCATAACCATAGGCTTCTTCAAAAGCAGGGGAATCATAGATTCCATCATAGGTAACCTGATATGTTTTTAAACCATCAGGAAGTTTTGCTTTTAGAATATAAGATTTGTTGAAGTCTAATTTACTACTGATTTTGATTTCACCATTATTTTTGTTGATTGTGGTGGTGTGATTGCTCGATTCAACTCCATCAATTTCCAAATGAATAGTATCTGCTTCAACAACTGTTGTCAATGAAAAAACAATGGTTGTTTCATCTTTAAAAAAAGCATACCTAATCTTATCCGTTTTATCAGGTCCTTCCGGATCATCAATACTTGTTCCAATTCTTTCATCAGCTTCTACTAAATATATATGCATGATTCCATCCTCACTACTTTCTTTTAGAGTTATAAAACGATCCGAACTAATATCTTTGATCCAAGAATCGCCTTTACGAACAATAAAACCGATTGTTGTACTATTTTTTAAGGATTCTTTTGTTAAATCAATGGTAGCTACAGCGCCAAAATCATCAAGGATGATTTTACCATTTTCATCAGTGTCAAACTTATATGCTGCTCCCTCTTTATTTGCTGGGGCTTTTTGCCAGATCCATAAATCCCAACCATCCGCGTAGTCTGCATTATAACGAAAGTAATGAATCTTTAAGGTTACTACTGGTGTATCAGCTTTTACAATAGTGGGCATCAGAAGGAGAAAAAAAGCGCTAATTATCAACAATATTTTTTTCATAAGAACCTCCAAGTCAGTAATATCTTTAAAATGCTTATAAATATATGATACAACAAGTGATTTTTATAATCAAGCGTTTTCAATATGTAATGGTTTACACAGTAAAAACGCTTGCAAGAAATGAGTTTTCTTGTTATAATAAATAAAAGACGATAAGTTCTTTATTTAATGAGTACACATTTTATCAAGGAGGAGAAAATGAGAAAAAAAATTGGTTTATTACTTTTGGCTTTCTTAGGGTTATTTACCATAACACTATTATCAAGTCCAAAAGTTAAGGCCGCTGAACCACTAGGAAAAATAGTTTTTCATTATCAATTGTGGGATGGCGATTATTCTAGTGCTGGTTTATGGTGCTGGAATACGGGAGAAGGTGGTGCTGAAGCACCAGTAACTTCAAATGTTACAGATTCATTTGGCGCAGTTTATGATGTTGCTATAGGCACAGGTGCTAAAGATGTAGGAATTATAGCTTTAAGAAAAGATATTACTCTAGATAGTCGTTGGAACTATCGCGAGACTCCGGATGGTGAACATTTCACAGTAGATGTTACACCAATTACAAGCGGAGAAGTAACAGAAATGCATATCTACTATTTCCAAGGTGGATATCAAACATATTTCGTTACTGACAAAACAAAAGTTAATATCCTTCTTGCTTACTATGATCCTACAGGCGGATATGAAGCTAATTTAGGTATTCATAGTTGGGGCGAATGGACTAATGTTACTAACCCTGCATGGGCAACACCAGCGAAAGTATTTAACGATGGCTTTAAATCACCTGGTGATGTAAAAGGGAAAGTAGCATTATTACAAATTGATGAAAAAAATGTTGGTGGCGGAGGCTTTTTGATTTATGCTGGTGATGATGCATCTAAGAAAACGCCTGCACAAGATACACATAAATATATAACTGATATGGCTGATTTGAAAAATGGCGATGTTGCAGTTATGTATGTAACTGGTGGTGAGGCGATGTATGGTGCAAATGCAAAAAATGAATTTGCAGCTAAAGCATTCACATTTGATTTCATTGGTTTCAATGCATCTGAATTGACAGGAACTTATGCTGTCGATCCAAAGACAATTTTCGCAAAAACAACAATTGCAGAAAAAACAAAAGTTGTTACAGGAACAGAAATGGTTACTAAAACGAAGATTGTTCAAGTTCCAGAATTGGCAGCGGGTAGTACACCATTCAAACAAACAGATAAGAAATTCCCAGCTTTTACGGCGCTTCCAGCACTTGAAGCAGGAATGATAGGACGTGTGGTACTTCATTACCAAGCTTGGAATGGAGATTACACTGGTGTAGGTGTATGGTCATGGAATAGAGGAACAGTTGCAAATTCAGGTCTACCAAGTATCGGTGTTGATAGTTTTGGTGCTGTAGTTGATATTCAAATTGCTGCTGATGCTAGTGATTCAATTGGATTTATTCCGATGAAAGCAGGTGTAAATGCAGCAACTAATGAATGGGGCGCTGGATTTGTTAAGAGTTTTGAAGGTGACTTGGCGGTTGATGTAAAAGCAATCAAGGCAGGAACAGTACAGGAAGTTCATGTGTACTATTTTGAAGGTGGTTCACAAGGATTTACTATTGATCCAACTCAAGCAAACGTTCTATTAGTTTATTATGATTTAACAGGAACATATGAAGATAATCTCGGTTTACATGGTTGGGGAAAATGGACTAATCCAGAATTTGTTGATCTTTCATGGGGAAGTCCAGCAAAAGTATTTAAAGATGGATTCACTTCACCTCGTTCAATTGGAGGAAAAGTTGCTTTATTACAAGGAACAAATTTAAGTGATTCTGGCTTCTTAATCTATGCTGGTGGAGATGATTCGAAAAAGACAGCAGATAATGCATCTAATTTCATTACAAATCTAGCTAGCTTAAAAGCTGGTGATGTTCAAGTATTATATGTTGCTCTTGGCAAGGCTTATAATGGCGTAGAAAAGAAAGCAGAATTTGCTGAAGCTGCATTTAGTGGTGATATTGTTTATGTTGACAAAGAAGTTGAATATGAAGAAGAAGTAGATGTTATGGAATTCGTTAAGTTCGAAGAATTCTTCTCATTATTCCAAGGAACTACTAAGATTCAACTTAAGCAAGTAGACTTTAATACAACAGCTGCTTCAACAAACGAATTCGTAATTCAATTAGCTGATGGTGTTGCTTTAGATAATACAAAAGAATATACTTTAAAATATAATTCTGGTGAAAACGAAGCTGAAATTATTCTAGCTTTAGATAAGGAAAAACCAGTAATTACACTGGTTTCTGAAGACCGCATCGTTGTTAAACAAGGAGAAAAATGGGATCAAACATTATATCCAAATTATCGTGTAACAGATGATCGTGATGCTAATTTATCTAACCGTGTTTATGTTCCGGAAGGAAAAGGATATTTGAATACAAATGTTGCCGGTGAATATCCAATCACTCTTCAAGTTGAAGATAATTGGGGTAATATTGGTCAATTAGAATTTAGTATATTTGTAGAAGCTCCTGAAACAGGTTGTAACAAGGGTAGTAGTACTTCAACATTTGTTGGCATAAGTCTATTAGGCTTGGCATTCTTCTTCATCAGAAGAAGAAGATTTGTTTAGGGATAGGAGGTAAAGAACATGAAAAAATGGTTTACATTCTTATTTTTAACAATCGGTATTTTCGTTCTTGTCGGCTGTACGGCAAAAGAATTTACAACAGGTGAAATAGTAGAATTTGATAAAACGCAAGTAAAAGACACAATTCTTACTGTTTGGATGGATGATACTGATGGTGTATTAATGGATGAAATAATTCCAGCATTCGAAAATGCTAACCCTGGAATCATTGTTGAGTTCCAACACATGGCAACAGTAGATGCTCGTGAAAAATTAAAAACATTTGGTCAATCAGGTTATGGTGCTGATATCTTCCAATTTCCTCATGACCATATGGCACAAGCTATTCTGGATGATTTAGTATATGTATTACCTGATACATTAATGAATAGTCTAGAAGATAAGATTATTGAAGTTGCGATGAATATCGCTTCTCTATGCTACGATTCAGTTACAGGTAGTTTTGAATGTGTAGCTGGTAGTGGCAAAAAGTTATTTGCTGTTCCAATTTCTGTTGAATCAGTAACAATTTTCTACAACAAAGATTTAGTTAGTGCAGACAAATTGCCTAAAACATTCGAAGAATTAATTGCTACAGCGAAAACTCAAACTAAATTCCCTAGATATTTTGGTTCATCTTCTCACTGGGGTGATGCTTATTTCTTACAAGGATTTCATAGCGCTTTCGGTTGGACACCATTTGGTGCAAATCTAAATGACGCAACAGAAGTTGGCTATAATGATCCTAAATTAATCGCTTCATTAGAGTGGCTAATAAACGAATTGAAACCTGTTGTAACAGGAAATGGTAATCATGATTCTGTTGCCGCAACCAGTTTGTTTGAAGAAGGTAAATTGCCATTCCTTCTATCTGGACCATGGCAAATTAATTCATTCCGTGCTGCTGGTATTAATTATGGAGCAATTACTTTACCAACAATTAATGGAAATAAACCAAAGACTTTCGCTGGTGCACAAATGCTAGCTGTTTACAAATATTCACAAAATAAAGAAGCAGCAATCAAGTTTGTTGAATTTATGGCAAGTGAAGAAGCAGCAGAAATTTTATATCGTACATCTGGCGATTGCCCTGCTTTAAAAGAAGAAATTATTGCAACAATTCCTGGTCTAAAAGACGATGAAGCTATGCAAGTTATGCTAGAACAGTTAGAAACATCAGTACCAATGCCAACAATCCCTGAAGTAACTTATTATTGGGGACCAAGTGAAACAATGCTTAAAAACCTTTGGAATTCACAAGGCGTTATTGCTGACGAAGTAAAAACTGCAGAAAAATCTTATAAGGCAGCGAGAGATTTAGCGTCTTAGTCGAAAAAATAAGGCGACCAATCGGTCGCCTTATTCTTTAATTATAAGGAGAAAATATGAAAGGAAAGCTAAAACACATTTTAAAAGCAATCGCTTCAGGATTCATTTGGGGCTTAGGTCAAGTCTTCAATAGACAATATCTTAAAGCTGCATTTTTCTTCTTATTTTTTGCTTTGCTTATTGGTATAGAATTGGGTAGCAGTAAATTGTTGACGGGATATGATCCATATCAAGAGCAACTACCTGGTGAAGACTTTGGTGAAAATCTCGCCAAGAGTTTTTATGAAACGTATGTTTATGACAAAAATAATAAACACGTTGCCGAAATACCAACGCTTGAAGTTTTTTATGAAGAACATAGAGCCGATGGATTTACCAATGAAGAATTAATTGATTTTACTGCCCAGGATATTCTAGCTGGTAGTAGAACTAAGTATTATGTCTTTAGTGAATATATCAAAGCAACAAATAAAGAAATCGATCGAGATTCGGATCTTTATCCTGAAGAAGATGGTAATGAAATAGCGAAATTGAAAAGTTTTAATGGTTACCAAACTACCTACTTAAATGAGGAAACTGGTAATCAATATATTCAAAAAAATATAGGTACAGGAACAGATGTTATTTATCGTTATATCAATATCAATGATGAAAATGATGTACTTACAAAAGAAGAAATAATAGGTTTTCCTGTTTTAAAGAAAGAAAATAAAATTTATTCTGATAAATTAACAGCGACTAAATTTTATATAGAAGTAAAGAAGAACGATAGTATTGTTTATTACGAAAATATTTGTAATGCTCAAGATAAAATTCTGGTTGATGATTTCGTACAAGCTAACTATTCAAGTTTACCAAAATATAAAGGCTCAATATGGTATAGCCCAACAGAAAAAGTTTATGTTTATTTCAATCCAGAGATTAGCGGGTATAATGCGACGCCTTTCTCAAAATATCTGACAAAATATTTTACTGAGTTTTATAGTAAAGCAGCTGGAAGATTTGATCAAACAGATTATGCGAGATTTAAACTTCGAGTTTATTTTTCGATGCATCCAGAAACAAAAGCAGATTTTGAGGAACGCTTTGATAATTTCTATTATAATCGTGCAGGATTCTTCTTGAAAGGCTTTTGGTCTGTTATAACCTTAGGAACAACTGATTCAGCAGATTATTATCAAATCAGTCGCTTAACAGAAGCATTAGATTCCTCTAACTTTGGCGGAACGATTATTGAGAATATTATTGTTCGTGGCCATTTATCTTCTTATCTATTGATAAAAGGATTAATTGCTATCTTATTGTTGATGTATTTCTTAATAATCTATATTTGGTCAATTAGAGATGCTTATAAAACGAGCCTTGAATATGAGCAAACTCAAGTCCATGTAAAAGATACCGTGTACTTTAAGAAAATGTATGAAAGTAGTTTTGAATATATCTTATTACTTCCAGCCATTTTTACGATTACATTCATCTCTATTATGCCAATTATTTTCAGTTTCTTGATCGCTTTTACAAGTTATAGTGGTCAAGCCTCTGATGTTGGTTTGTTTGATTGGGTTGGATTTAAAAACTTTACTCGTATCTTTGTTTTTGCTGGGGACATTCCTTTTGGTCAAACTTTCTGGAGAGTGTTCTCGTGGACCATTATCTGGGCAGTGTTCTCAACAGCAACTGTATTCTTTGGTGGATTCTTCCAAGCAGTTATTATTAATAGTGAAAGGGTACCGCTAAAGAAGTTTTGGCGAACACTTCTAATTTTACCATGGGCAATACCTGCCATTATTACCCAAATGGTTTTTGCCAATATTTTCAATGAAAATGGTGTTATCAATGCTTTTTTGGAGAGAATCGGACTCTACGATGTGTTTAAAAGTTGGGGAATCTTAGGGGTGCAATTTTCAGAGCTAACAAGCAACTGGCAAAGAGCTTTCTATTTAGGCTATGATAATATCCAATGGTTTACCAATTCGTTCAATCCTTGGTTCGTAAGGATTACTTTAATCATCGTAAATATATGGCTTGGATTTCCTTATTATATGGCCTTAATGACCGGAATTATGGTCGGCATTGATAAGAGTTTATACGAAGCAGCTGATATTGATGGTGCTGGAAAACAACAAAAGTTTAAATATATTACCTTTCCTTTGGTAATGTATTCTACAGCACCACTATTAGTAATGAGTTTTTCGGGTAACTTCAATAATTTTGGTATGATATACTTCGTTACCCAAGGAGGTGCTGGTGCCGGAGATATTTCTAAGGCTTATGCTGGTGATACGGATATTCTAATTTCCTGGATGTATTCGTTAACAGTAAAGTATAAGAATTACAATATGGCTTCAGTATTTGCAATTTTGATTTTCTTAATCATAGGTTCTCTGGCAGCATGGAATTATTCACGAACAAAGGCATTTAAGGAGGATTAGATATGGTACTTAAAATGATTATTGTCTATATAGCATTAGTTCTCTATTTTACTGTCGATGCGATTGCTGCAGAAATCTATGAAAGAAAAGGATATACAAGATTAAAAGGAGCATTATGGGGATTAATCCCAGTTTATGGTCTAATTCATGTTTTACGTGCTCGAGATATTAAAATATATCAGAAAACAGCACTATCAAAATTTTATGCACCAAAAGAAATTTTAATGAAATTATTAACATTTGCTGAATTGGTTTTAGTAGCTGTTATCGTTATCGTTCCCGTTATCTATATGATTGGATCTTCGTTTGCGGCACAAACGGGTTTGCCAACCACATTCTGGCCAAAAACATTAACCTTAAATAATTATACTAAATTGTTTAATGAAACAAAGTTTCCAGTTTGGTTTAAAAATACCCTTACCATTGCCATATTAAATACCATTATCGGTGTTGTATTTATTACTGGGGCTGCTTATGTATTTTCTAGATTCAAGTTTAAAGGTAAAAAAATAGGTTTAATTACGATCTTAGTATTACAAGTATTCCCTGGATTTATGGGATTAATTGCCATGTTTACTTTATTTGAAGTATTTGGATTGTTAGGAAAACCAACAGCATTGACGATTTTGTATGTTGGTGGTGCAGTACCATTTAATCTTTGGTTGATCAAGGGATATTTACAACAAATTCCAAAAGATCTTGATGAATCTGCCATGCTTGATGGAGCGAATAAAATGCAAATTTTCTTTAAGATTATTATGCCACTTTCAGTTCCAATTCTGTCTTTTGTAGCTGTTAGTATGTTTATGTCACCATGGATGGATTATATGTTACCTAGATTCTTACTCGATGTCAATGTAAGTGGGGGTGCGGAAAATATTCAGGAGCAATGGACGCTTGCAGTAGGATTATTTGAAATGATATCCGGTGCTGATAAACAAAATTACACAACTTTTGCAGCAGGATCAATGATTGTTGCAGCTCCGATTACTATTCTTTATATGGTTTTCCAGCGATTCCTAATTCAAGGAATTACTGCAGGAGCTACAAAAGGATAAAAAACATATTAATAGGCATGACTTAAATCATGCCTATTAATTTTGATAATATGAAACGGTGAATTTATGGGAAAATGGTGGAAAAAAGCATTTGGATATCAAATTTATATTCGGAGTTTTAAAGATTCGAATCACGATGGAATTGGTGATATTCGTGGTATTATTGAAAAATTAGATTATTTGTCCTATCTGGGTATCAATTTGATTTGGATTTGCCCTTTTTTTGAATCACCAATGGATGATAATGGTTATGATGTTAGTGACTTTTATAATGTCAGTGGTGATTATGGTGATATGAGTGACATCAAAGAACTAATCGCAAAAGCCCATCAAAAGAAAATTAAAATTATAATCGATTTAATTTTAAACCAAACTTCTGATGAGCATCATTGGTTTCAAGAAAGTAGAAAATCAAAAGATAATCCTTATCGAGATTATTATATTTGGGCACCACCTCGTATTATTGATGGCAAACAAACAGAACCGACGAATTGGGCATCTTTTTTCGGTGGTAGCTGCTGGGAATATGACCAACAAACAAATGAGTATTACATGAAAATATTTTCTCGTAAAATGCCGGATTTGAATTGGAAAAACCCAAAGGTTCGTGAAGAAATCATCAATATAGCTAAATATTGGCTTGATTTAGGAATAGATGGTTTTCGCCTTGATGCTGTTGCTCACTTAGGTAAATCTGAACTCATCGATTCCACCTATCAAACATCAGAAAAGTACAAACCAGAGTGGGAAAAATACTCGAATTTACCAATCGTTCATGATTATCTTCGCGAATTAAATCAAAAAGTGTTTTCTAAGTACGATATTGTAACAGTTGGAGAAGTTGGTGGTCGTGCTTTGGTAGAGGATGCTTTATTATATGTTAGTCCAAAGCGAAAAGAATTGGATATGGTTTTTAACTTTGATCACAATTGGTGTAACAATGGTTGGAACCGAAAAAAAGGCGAAAAATTAAAAATTAACGTTCCCTTAATGAAAGAAATTTTCAATAAATGGCAATCAGGACTGCAAGGAAAAGGTTGGAATGCCATTTACTGGTTAAATCATGACCAACCTCGGGTGGCGAGTCATTATGGAGATAGTGACTACTTCCAAGAAAGCGTGAAGATGCTTGCGGTTTGTATGTATTTTATGTGGGGAACTCCATTTATCTATAATGGAGAAGAGATTGGAATGACCAATCCTAAGTTTAAATCAATTGATGATTTTAAGGATGTTTCCATTCATAACCAATATCGGATTAATGTTCTTGAAAACAAACAAGATCCCGATGATTTTATTAATCAAGTATCTTATAGTACTAGAGACAATGCTCGTACTATCATGCAGTGGTCTAATGAAGAATATGCAGGTTTTGGAAAAGCTAAACCTTGGAATATGATAAACGATAATTATCCCATCATCAATGTGAAAGATGAAATTGAAGATGAAAATTCTATTTTACATTTCTATCGAAAAATTATTGATATTCGGTTAAATAGTGAGTATAATAATGTAATTACTTTTGGAAAATATCAACAATTGGCAAAAGAACATTCGCAAATGTATCTCTATTTACGCCAATATAGAGGTAAAAAAATACTGGTCATTTGTAATCTGACCTGTGAAAAGGTTAAAATGGATGAATTAGGATATAAAATTAAAAAAATTATCCTATCAAATTATGAACGAAAGGAAGTTCCTTTTGAATTTGCTTCATATGAAGCAATTGTTTTGGAGGTAGAATAAAACTATGCGAGGTAGCGGAATTTTATTACATATTAGTAGTTTGCCTGGTCCTTATGGAATTGGTACTATTGGTAAAAGCGCTTATCAATTAATTGACTTTCTTGCAAAGGCAGGTCAAAAGTACTGGCAAGTCTTACCACTTGGACCAACATCGTATGGCGACTCTCCCTATCAGACCTTTTCAGCCTTTGCAGGGAATCCTTATTTTATCGATTTAGACACTTTAGTCGAAGAGGGGTATTTAGAAAAACGCGACTTGAAGTCGTTGGCTGTAGTTCCTGATCCTCATCGAGTTGACTTTGAGAGAATCTATAAAACTCGCTTTCCTGTTTTAGAAAAAGCGTATGATCGATTTCTAAAGAAAGACGATTTCAAAGAGTTTAAGAAGTTTATTGAAGAAAATAGATTTTGGTTAGAAGATTACGCTTTATTTATGGCACTCAAATCGGTGAATGTTGAGGGGAATTGGTTTGGTTGGACCGAGTTACATCGTATAAGAGACAAGGAAACGATTGATCGTTTTAAGAAAGAGCATAGCGATAAAATTGAGTTTTGGTATTTTGTCCAATACAAATTCTTTGAACAATGGTTAAAATTAAAAAAATACGCCAATAATAAAGGAATTAAAATCATTGGTGATATGCCCATTTATGTTGCTTATGATTCAAGTGATGTGTGGGCAAATCCTAAATATTGGCAATTGGATAAAAATCTTGTACCGAAAGTCGTTGCTGGTGTACCACCAGATTATTTTGCTCGTACGGGACAATTATGGGGAAATCCAATCTATAATTATCAATTAATGAAAAAAGATGGATACTCATGGTGGATTAAGCGAATAGAAGAATCGTTTAAAATCTATGACGTGGTTCGTATTGATCATTTCCGTGGGTTTGAATCTTACTATGCTATTAAATATACCGATAAAACAGCGGAGTTTGGTAAATGGATTAAGGGTCCAGGCAACTCTTTGTTTAAAAAGATTAAACAAAGCTTGGGTGAATTAGAAATCATTGCCGAGGATTTGGGATTTTTAACTCCTGAAGTTTATCAATTATTAGAAGATACAGGATACCCAGGAATGAAAATATTGCAATTTGGGTTTGATCCAAATGATGATAGTGAGTATCTTCCTCATAATTATTCTCCAAATTCCATCGCTTATACAGGAACGCATGATAATAAAACATTAAAGGATTGGTTGGCATCTATTACTGAAGAAGAAAAAGAGTTTTGCTTTGCCTATGCCAATATCAATAATGAAGAAGAAGCAGTTAATAAACTAATTAAATGTGTACTGGCTTCTCCAAGTGAAACGGTGATTATTCCTCTTGTTGATTATTTAGAGTTGGGAGAAGAAGCGCGTTTCAACATTCCTTCCACTTTAGGCAATAATTGGGTTTGGCGTATGGATGAATCTGATTTGACGGAGGAGCTTCAAGAAAGAATTTTAAAAAACACCAAAACGTATAAACGATAAAAAATAAGAGTATTGCTACTCTTATTTTTCATTTGCGTGTAGGTTTTTCTTTTTTATCCAAATGGCTTCTTCGGGTTTAATGACTAAAATATCAATAGGACCACCGACAGTTTTTAGTCTATTTTGAAATGACATAGTGTCTGCTGTGGTTTTAATCGCAAATTCAGCAAAATTGATGGCATCTTGAAGATTAAAGAGATTCCAAGCGATATCGAATTGAGGGATTTCCATCAATTGATTCCCGTTTTTAGCAAATGTTTTTGTCAGCAATTTGGTCAGAATATCCATTTCTCCTTGCCATATAGCCCCTTGATTAACATTATCAAATTTTCGATATTTTCTTTCGAAAGTATTGACATCATATAACCGTTGTTCGTAATGGTCTTTATTTTTTTGATAACCGACAACAAAGAAAACAGAACGCAATTTAGGGGCAACAGCATCAAAATATTCGATAATCATTTCTGGCATTTCATCGATTGGAGTATCTTTAGTTACTTTATTTAGTAAAAATTCCTCAATAAATCCAGCAATCGGGCGACCATTGATGGAAGAGTCTCCACAGATAGCTAATCCTACTTTATTTGGGCATAGAAATGTTTTATTGGTAGTATCGGTAATATTGGTGCCGATATGAACGATTTCTTTGTTTTCCATTTTGATATTGTTATTATATGTCGAACGACTATCGCTTGCAAGAACAATACCTTCATGAACGTGAACACATATAATTAGCGACATAACACACCTCCGTCTTTATTTTAACTACTATTTTCCAATTGTCAAGTTCGTAAAGGTTTTATTTCGATAAAAAGAATTGGTTATCGAAAAGTATAATAGAAGCTAAAAGCTGTCAAATAAGAAAAGTCTTCTAAGAAGATACCAGATAACCTTTTCAGAAGACTCTATTTTTTTTGATATTTATTTAAAAAAACCTTTAAAACTTTTTCGCATTTTTCTTTCGCAACAAGATAACTCATTCCATGATCAGCATGATCAATAATATACAACTCTTTATTATTTTGATAAGAATTAAAATTTTCTACACTCATCCACGAAGGGACTAAAGTATCATTAGCACCATGAATAAATAAAATGGGAATATTTCCTGTTTTCATTGTTTCTAGTGTTGATTCCTTTCTGATATCAATGCCAATAAAGACTTTTGCATAGTAGGCTACGACTAATAAGACAGGGATAGCGGGAATAAAAAAACTATTCAAAATATTTTTTAGTAATCGATATGGAGAAGTAAAACCACAGTCTGAAATAATTCCCTTTACATTTGCAGGTAAAGGCAGGCTTAAAGCCATTAGTACGGTACTTGCTCCCATAGAAACACCAGACAGAAAAATAGGTAGATTACTATCAAATTCTTGATTAACAAATTCTATCCAAGCAAGGCAATCGTATTTTTCTTTAATGCCCCAAGTAATAAACTTACCTTGGCTTCTGCCATGAGCTCTTTGTTCGGGAATTAAGATATTATAACCTAAATTGTAGTAATATTGAAAAACACAAGAAAAATCGCGTAAACTAGATCCACGATGTCCGTGGATTAAGATGATGGTTCCTATTGCTTTGGGATTTTTTAGTAATCTAGCAAATAAAGTAAGATTATCGAAAGATGTAAGAGAGACATCTTGATAATTTTGAGTTAAGAACCATTTAGTTCCATTGTCTATTTGCTCTTGATAAGGTTTTAATTTTTTTAAAATGAAACCTTTCTTTTCTAATTTGCTTGAGCGAATAAAGGCAAAATAAAAAATTAAAACAGAAAATAAGAGTAAAAGAATCACAAAAAGGCAAAGGAAAATGCCGATTCCTATTAATACTTTATTCAATGTTTTCACCTCGTTTTCTTTAGGGTACTGCTATTATAACATTTTAAAGGAGGTAAAACAACCCATCAAGGACAATAAAAACCTTGTTATCTAATAATTGTAATACTATCATGAACAGGATATTATTGGATCAAATTAAGGCTTGATGATATATAATCACAAGCAATAAAACTTTTAATGAGGCAACCAGATGGAAGATGGTATTTTATGATATACATTTACTTAATCCTGTTATTCATCAACTTCAACGGAAGGTTGATTCAAAAAATAGGAGATGGGGAAATGATTTAACCAGCATCACACAAGAATTAATGTTTAATAGATAAAAATCTCGGGACTGAAAAACGTTAGCTTAATCCAATGTTTTATTCAGCCTTTTTTAAAAAAAGGAATGACAGATAGCGGGGTTTGTTGATAAAGATATCTTGAAAAATAAGGTATGATTTGGTATAATCATATACAAAGGTGGTATTCCCATGAGCAAAATAAAATTTTGTGCCTTAGGTGGTTTAGGTGAAAATGGAAAGAACATGTATGTTGTTGAGGTGGACGAAAGAATTTTCGTTCTTGATGCTGGATTAAAATTTCCAAGTGTTGAACTCTATGGCATTGACACCGTAATTCCTAATATAAATTATTTAATTGAAAACAAAGAAAAGGTTCAAGGAATTTTCTTATCTCATGGGCATGCTGATGCTATTGGTGCTATTCCTGAACTTTTAAAAGCGATAAACGTAGGTGTCTTTGGCACTCATTTTACTATGTCATTAGCAGAACTGGCGATTACCGATGCAGGGTTAAATATTACTGATTATCGTTTGTATCGTATTAATGATGATAAAGTTTTAAAATTTGGAAATGTGACCGTTTGTTTTTATAAAACAACACATAGTATTCCTGAAAGCGTTGGTGTTGCCATTAAAACAAACGATGGAGCAATTGTATATGCTCCTGACTTCACCTTTACAAGTAGCAGTGATAAGCGTTATGCTACATCCTATAATAAGATTAGTGCTATTGCCGATAATGGTGTCTTAGCACTTTGTGCTGAGAGTTTGGGGACTGGTAATATCGATAGGGTAAATAACGATTACGCTTTTAATCATGCAATAAAAGAAATTTTGTTCAATTCTAAGCGTGTAATATTTGCTCTTTTTTCCACCGATTTGGACCGAATTCAAAAAGTGATTAATCTTTGCGTCGCCAATAACCGCAAGATTGCGATTATCGGTCGTAAGGTTCAAAAAATAATGAATGTGGCAATGACCTATGATTATTTAAAAATACCAGAAGAAAACCTGGTTAATTTAAAATACATCGATGATAATAATGATAATAATGACGATAATTTAGCGGTTATTGTCACTGGTAATCGTCATGAGCCATACTATACATTGCAAAGAATGGCTATTGGCCAAGACCGTTTGATTCAAATTGAAAATACGGATCATATTGTTAATATTTGTCCGCCAGCAACAGGGACAGAAAGAATGGCGACAAAATCATTAGATACTTTGCATCGTATCGGTGCAAAAGTAACTAATGTTGCCAAGGGAATTTTACGAAGTTCTCATGCGGATAGTGAAGATTTGAAAATGTTGTATCAAATGTTGAATCCTAAATATATTATCCCTATTAATGGGGAATATCGTCATCAGTATATGCATAAGAATATTGCTCTTGAATTTGGTTATCCCGAGGCTAATATTATTGTTTTAGAAAATGGTGAACAAATCACCTTTGAAGATGGTAGTTTAAAACCAACTCGTACAAAAGTGACTATCGGCGATGTACTGATTGATGGCTCTATCGTTGGTGATATCAACGAAGTTGTTATGAAGGATCGGGAAATGTTATCTCAGGATGGTACTGTCTTAGTTGCTGTAAATATCGATGCTCGTAGTAAGAAAATCTTAGATACGCCAAAGGTTATTATGAGAGGTTTTGTTTGTTATGACACTTCACAAGAGATTACGGATAGCATTACAGAAGTAACAGAAAAAGTAATCCATAGTCATTTGAATCGTAAATATATTGATTGGAATCTTTTGAAAAACGATTTAAAAGAACGTATCAGCAAAACTATTTTATCGCAAACAAAAAAGAATCCAATTGTAATCCCGATTGTTACTAACATAGAAGAATAAAAGAGGAATTTATGAAAAAACTAAAAAGTTATCAAATAAGACAGATGTGGCTCGATTTTTTCAAGGAAAAAGATCATGAAGTGTTACCAAGTGCTTCTTTGGTGCCAGTGAATGATCCCACTTTATTGTGGATTAATGCTGGAGTAACACCATTAAAGAAGTTTTTTGATGGACGAGAAATTCCTAAAAATAAAAGAATGGTGAACGCTCAAAAGTCAATTAGAACCAACGATATCGATAATGTAGGCAAAACTGCTCGTCATCATACATTTTTTGAGATGTTAGGTAATTTCTCAGTGGGAGATTATTTTCGTGATGAAGCATTAACTTGGGCAATAGAAATATTAACAAGTGAAAAATGGTTTGGTTTTGATCTAGATAAATTATATTTCACCATTTACCCTGACGATGAAGACTCTCACAATAAATGGGTTTCTTTGGGAGTAGATCCAAGTCATATTATAAAATTAGAAGGTAATTTCTGGGAAATAGGAGAAGGTCCATGTGGTCCAGATACGGAAATATTTTATGATCGTGGAATCAAATATGATTCGCAAAATTTGGGCGTTAAAATGTTGGAAGAAGAGATTGAGAATGATCGCTATATTGAAATTTGGAATATCGTCTTTAGTCAATTTAATGCCAAAGCAGGAGTTGATCGTAGCGAGTACAAAGAACTGCCAAGTAAAAACATCGATACGGGTATGGGGTTAGAACGAATGGCTTGTATTATGCAAGAAGTCGAAACTAATTATGATACCGATTTGTTTATGCCAATTATTAATGAATTAGAGAGATTAACAGGGGTAGCATATACAGGACAAATGGCATTTAAAGTAATCGCTGATCATATTCGTAGTGTTACTTTTGCCGTTAGTGATGGAGCGATGTTATCCAATGAAGGCCGGGGTTATGTTTTAAGAAGAATCTTACGTCGTGCAATTAGATTTGGCCGTAAATTAGGCATGAATGAACCATTTATGTATAAATTGGTATCTGTCGTAGCAAATTATATGAGCAATTATTATGAATATTTATTGCAAACTGCTGATAGTACTGCGAAGATTATCAAGTTAGAAGAAGAGAAATTCTTGTTGACGTTGGAAACAGGAGAGAAAAAATTATTAGATTATATTAATAACGCAGAAACTAAAATAATTCCTAAGGAAATTGCCTTTTTGTTATATGATACTTTTGGTTTTCCCTTAGAGCTGACCTTAGAAGTCGCTCAAGAACATGGTTTTATTGTAGATGAAGCAGGATTTAAGGAAGAGTTGAACAGACAAAAAGAATTGTCTCGAAGCGCTCGTAGCGATGATCAGTCAATGAACATTCAAAATGAGGAAATGATGAGTTTCAAAGAAAAGAGTGAATTTATTGGTTATCATACCTTAAAAGCACCGGCAACAGTGATTGCGATTTTTCAAAATGGAGAACGAGTTCAAAAAGCTAAGAAAGAAGCTTTGCTCGTATTTAATCAATCTGTATTCTATGCGGAAGCTGGTGGTCAAATTGGTGATATTGGCTATATTAAAACAAAGAATGAAATCAAAAAAGTGGTAAATACCATCAAATTACCTAATGACCAACATGCATCATTAGTTTTGTTAGATGATATGCTTATTCATGTAGGTGATCAAATAGAGATCGGTGTAGATACTGAATTTAGAAGTTCGGTATGTGCGAATCACTCGGTGACCCATTTATTAAATGAAGCATTAAGAAAAGTATTGGGAAATCATGTGCTTCAACAAGGTTCTAGTGTAACAAATATCAATCTGCGCTTTGATTTTAATCACTTCACTTTACCAACTAAAGAAGAAATCTTACAAGTAGAGAAAATAGTTAACGAAGAAATTGGAAAAGCTCATCCCGTTGTTATCAAAGAAATGTCTTTGAATGAGGCGAAGAAATTAGATGTTCAAGCAGTGTTTGGTGAAAAATATGGTGACCTTGTCCGCGTGGTTGATATGGAATTCTCACGGGAATTATGCGGTGGAACTCATGTGAGCAATACTGCCGATATTGAAAAATTTGCTATTCTCTCAGTTGAGAGTAAAGGTTCAGGGATTTTTAGAATTGAAGCAACAACAAGGAATAATATTCATGAACAATTAGATTTTGTATTGGCAAATGTCAATCAAGAAATTAATGATTTGGAAGTAAAAATTGCGAATTTAATTTCTGAAGCGAAAAAAGCAGGTTACGAATTAACATATCAAAAACGAGATTTCACTCATGATGGATTGGGTTATCAAACCATTATCGATAAAGGTTTAGAAGTCGCTTATCTTCGTGAGCAAGCTAAAGAGCTAGATAAAGCCCTGGCAAAAATTTTCAAAAATAAAAATTGCTTATCGATTGAAGATTACTTGGGAAAGGTTTATAATATCGGTAGTCATTCTATTATAGTGACATCTACAAATCATCAATCCGTAGATGCGATTAAAGACTTAGTGGATCGTTTGGTAGATAAGTTGGAAAATAGCCTTGTATTTATCGCTAATATCCTGGAAGATAAGGTCATCTTTATTTGCAAGAGTAAAATTGCCACTTTAAATGCTGGTGCTCTTGTGAAAGAAGCAGCTATCATGACTAAGGGTAATGGTGGTGGACGTGCTGATTTTGCCCAAGCAGGGGGAAAAGATATTAGTCTAGTAGATAGCGCTTTAATAAAAGT
>JAAYBG010000053.1 GCA_012718985.1 Acholeplasmataceae bacterium | reverse complement strand
TCAATATATTCGTTAGTAACGTGATGAATCGAGGTTCTGTTACAAAGGCATTGATTAAGGCTGTTGAATTGCTTGCATTAGACAATAAGGTTTGTAACACCTGTTCAAAATCAGTAGTTCCACTATGGTTTGCGTACATTGATTCTAAGATATCCAAAGAATAATCAGCATTGGCATAAACGAGATTTTTAATCGCTGAGTGGTTAGAAAGAATGCTATTATACAGCGTATTAATTTCTCCTGATGTTTGATATTGACTATCTAGAATAGCAATGTTCGCCTCTAAATCGATTAATAGCATTTGTAATGCTTCTAGCATAATCGTTTCTTTTAAATCTATTTCGTCGATTAAATGCTCATTTACCTTACTATAAGGGACAAATTGAATATAATCGGCAATATATTGGTTGGTAATGATACTAGGATCGGTTTGTGTAGTATCTCTTAATGGGAATAATTGATTAAAAATACCACCATTATATTCTCTAGATAATTGTTCTGTCAATGTTTCCCCACCAACTACAATTCCATCTCGCGTATCTTTGTAATAAGATTTAATACCATAAGAAACACCATCTGTTGTCCCCGCTGCAAATGGAGTAGGCGAATAGTCTATTTCTTTGGTTGTCGCCATATATCGCAACAAATTCTGCATAGTCTGGGCATCGCTAAGATTACTAACATTCAGAATATTAGAGTCTGTCCTACCTAGAATATTTACGTTTTCAACAAAATTAATCAAGTAACTAACGGTAATTTTATTGAAGATTTGACTTGGAGTATAGTTTGTATTAGAAGCAATATATCCAATCAAGGCTCCACAAGGATAATCAGTACCATTCGTTACACCAAGATAATCCGAATTTATCGTAAGATTAGTACCGCCTGATAAAATTTCTGCCAGGTTTGCTGAAGAAACTTGAATTGGCGTTATATCTCCATAGTTAATCGCATTGGCGATGTAAACTGGGTCATCAGTGGTAATATAGTTAACAAACTTATAAATAAAGATTAACCCATACATTCCACCAACAACTTTAGTAGCAAAAATATCACCATAGTTTACGACATTAACTACCGAATTAACACCCAGGCACAAGAATCCTGCTGCTTTACAACGAGGTTCTTCTGTTGTCCAAGTATCATTAAAGCCATTGTACGCGAAAACATCGCCATAATTAATGCTAAACTCAATTTTTTGTTTGTGAGGATGAATATTATAACAACTACCCCCACTCACAATACCTCCGCTACCTAAATCGACACCAAACTCATCTTTTTCATTACGGACAATAATACCACCCGCATTAACCCAAGAGTTTCCTGCCGAAGTACAAATTGAGTAGATACTACCATTGTTGGCTGAATCCTTGATTTGTGCGTATTGGTCAAGCATCAAGAAACAGATTCCTCCTGTTTCAACTTCAAACTCACCAGCATAACTTCCATAAGATCCAGCACCAATGATATAGTTGATATTTAAAATATTTCCTAGATTAAAGCAAGAAGATAAAATAGAGGCATTGATTGCCGTAATTCCTGCCGCACGACATACTCCATAATATTCACCAGAATTAGTATAACCTGATCCTGAATAATTTCCACGGATAGTAATGTCGCCATTATTGACACAATTATGAATTGTTCCATCAACATCCGGATCCATAATTACATCATCAACTGATAAATTTTCATCAACAAATATCTTTTGGTTGGCATTTTTATAACAAATACCAGAGGCATAAACGTTGAAAACAACAACGACACCACTTGCTTTGGTATTCGATGTTACTTCAATATCGCCACCATTAAAAATATTTTTTGCTTTGCAATTGATACTTACTTCTTCAAAACAACCGAAAACCTTCAATTTTTTATAATCGGTTGAACGGTCATTATTAGAATATAAAGCATTTAAATATGTTCCTTGAGTCGTTTTGGTAAAATTGACTACAATATCGCCATCGTTTCGAATATTATCCAAATTAAAGTTTAATCCTACGGTATTTCCTGATAATACAAGATTATAGAAATTAACCGGATTTGAGGTTACATAGTTGATATTGCGATAATTATAAGATGCTTTTAAATTCGTATATGTACCGATATATTTATCTGGGTTACTCTTTGTGTTATCTGTCATTGTAACAGGATAAGGAGCAGATGAACTATAGGTTACAGTTATAATATCCTTTACAACCTCATTATCCGATACTACACACGGAGCATAACGCCATAAGATTGAGATATCTATTTCTTGTGTTGGTAAGGCTTGTAAAACTTTTTGATTATTATTATAAACATATTTCTCGGCAAAATTATAAGCCCCATTAATGTTTGTATTGGTAGCTGTTGTATAGGCTATACCAGCTACGTTTAAACTAATGTTTGGCAACAAATAATAATTACCGCTTGAACCATATCGCGTATGTCTTGGTGATAATGAATTGTTATTGATAATATTCATTACTGAACGACTCGATAAACTACTATAATTTAGTGTAGATGCATCTACCTCATTCTTAATATTGATAACACCTGCGATATTGGCATTGGTCGATTCTTCTCGTACATACATGGTGATATTACCATTGTTTAAAAATTTACCAATTTCATCATAGCCATAGGTATGTAAACCAAAAACACCAGCGGCATAAAGGCGCCCATATCGATAAGTAATACCATTAACACCAATGACAATATTTCCATCATTTTCTAATTCTATTGCTTCATTGGTTATACCACTACCGACTACACCACCAATATATTGATATAAATTGCTGATGTCCGTAGAAGAAGAAAATCTCATCGCATAAATATTCATACTATTCAAACAATTCTTCAAACTGTTTGCGCGGTTGATTTTTCCGATAATTCCGCCAATGCTTGAACCACTAATACCGGCTGACCCGGTTGTTAATGTCTGATATGAACCATCGATAATACCTGTTGTGGTACAATCTTTAATCGTTCCTAAAGTACTATAACCAACAAGACCACCAGCATACACCAGACCGATACTGTTTAGCACTGTACTCGTTCCGTCACTGGTATAATTATTAGCTTTAGTTGTTAGAATGATTTTACCATTAACATTTACATTTTCTATTAATCCACCCTCTTGTTTACCCGTTACAATACCGATTGCATTGGTTTCCATATAAGTTCCTTTACCCTCTAAATCAAGGGGGCGAATCAACGCATCAACAAAGTTGATATTCTTAACCGTTCCCGCCAGAATCTCAAAAAAGCCATAACAACGATAACTATTATAAGAGATTCCTTTTGTAATGGTCATGTTGAAAATAGAGTTGTATGGAGATAGACTGCCATCTTGCAACAAGCAATCAAAGCCATCATCGGCTTTTTCTGCACTTTGAAAATTGCCCGAGAAAACTGCACTCGTTTTATAAAATGCTTCTTCGGTAACAGCAGTGGCATCAATACTATTAATCAGCCGATAGTCTTCTCGTCTAAAAGTACCATATCGGGCAATTAAACTAGTCATATAAACCAAATCACTGGCTTTACTAACGGCAAAATAGGTTTCTTCATTAATGTCTGTTGTATAGACCAATCCTTGAAGAATTGGATAGGTTAGTTTTAGAATATTGTGATAGTTAGCTGGATAAGTAATATTAGAAAACCATCCATTATTTACTTGTTCCGTACCCTCTGTTCTATAGTATGGGAAATAATCATCACTATAAAATTGTGATGTTGTTAATCCAACGACATTTGTTTCTACACCCAAGGTTAATTGTGATGTTATAGGATCAATATACATTTTCTTTGGTGCAGTAACAGTATCAATCAGAATACTCGAATCATAATAAACATCGGATACTACTCCACCTTCACTTTCCATATTTTCATATAAGATAGCAAAGCGTACTCCCTGTGATTGTTGTGATACTGATTCTGAAACTACTCGATTAATCGCTACATAAGAGTTGGTAAACACACCATAATTATAAACCATTAATCCAGCAATGGCGAAAAAACCACCTTCTACGGTTAATCCGGAAGCATTACCACGAAAATCGTGCAAATAAACATGGCTTACCGTACCGAAGTTTTCTCCAATAAAAGAAGAGGCAGTACTTAAAGTTTTAAATTTATCGGGTTGTAACATAATAACATCTTTTAATCCGACATTCCTTACTATTCCACTTTCATCTATCTTTGCAAAGAGAGAATAACAGCTTAAACTATAAGAACCCTCTTCATAAAAAGCGTATTCTTCTAGATTGTTAATAGGAGCATAGAATAAATTGGATATTACAAACCCTTGCCCATCAAAAATACCTTGAAATCCCTTCTCTCCCCAACCAATCGGTTTAATAAACTTATAAAGCATCGACGCTTCATTATAATCAATATCATCACCTAGCACATAATGAAAGGTAAGGTATTGCGATTTATAGGTTGGTGAGTTACACACTTCACCAAAATAATACATTTCTAATCCATTACCAATGACAATCACATAATCTTTAGTTCCATCTGTCATAACGGTTTGAGGATTAATTGGATTTTCGTTTGCATCAACAAATAAAGCCATGTCTACATACTTGACGTTGTTTGTTGAGACATTTTTTATTTCAGCAAGTTCACTATTCCAAACTTCACCGCTTAATCTTGTTGCTTGGTCTATCTTTTCAACATCACTAAGAATGACCTTAGTCCCAATAAATAGGAATGTTATAGCGACAGCTATAGCAATAATTCCCAGCATTATTTTCTTTATCAAGGTTCTTGTCTTCATAACTAACTCCCTCCATGTGGGATTTCATCTATTCCCCAAATTTGGGAAAAACGATTAGCCTGAACAATTTCTACTTTGATATTTAAAATCAAATCGCAAGTATCGATATAGGTTCTACTAATCCTAGGAAGATAAGCGTCGCCACCAAAAATGAAAGGTAGGCTCGCTAAAACCCCTTTTTCTAACGGTTCAGTATAATATACATACTTTGTTTCTGCGTCGTAATACCACGAGCTATCATATCCTACTTCTCCACTGACACGCCAATCTTCATCCGTTAAGTGAAATGGAAAAATATTATCCCCTTCGTGGTAAATCGAGTAGATTTGTTCTGTATTAAAGCTATAATAAAATCTCGTTACCTTCCATTCATCAAATACTTTAATTCGCAAGTATGATGTAATGTCCGGTGTTAATTCAATTTTCACTTTAAAATCATCAAGAAAATAAGGATTGTATTCACCTTCTTCTTCGTATTGTTCTAAAACGATAGATTTTAAAGCCCCATTAATATATAATAATCCCTTCTCGCTGTCATAACAATTAGGAGCAGCGGTCGGGTCGAATGCATTTTTAGTTACTAAAACTTCATTTTCATCAAGATATTCAAAGAAAGCTTTAATTTCAACTTCCATACCTCCAATGGTGATATCCCCTTCAATTGACCCATCTTTCGATAACCAACTGAAAGTAAGCGGGATGATAATCGATAATACTAATACAATGATTAAAAGAATAATATAAGGAGAATGTCTTTTAACGATCTGTTTCATAGTCAGCACCTCCATAATTATCTAAACTTTGAATCGCTTGAATCTTTAGAGTAATATTAAATTGTTTAGTTAAATAACCATCAGTTACAGTAAGACCATAGTAGTCGCCAAAAAAGGCTACTCTTAGAGAAGCCGTGTTTGAGCCTGATACCGTTGTCAATTCTCTTCCTTCTCCTTCATAGAATAAAGTTAATTGTTCAAAATTATAATTTTGTATAGCTTGATAAACATGATTAGGATTGCTAGATGAGAAAGAAACAATATTCTGAGTATAGGTGGCATTACCAATAATCGAGCGGATTAACGCACTATAATCAACAACACTACTAGGATTTACATCTAGGATGACTAAATAAAGTAATCCCGGAATGTTTTTTGGTGTCAGATTACTACTATCATTATCCAGTATTTCTACACGACAACGAGCAGGAATTAATCCCGAAGTAATATCTCCTGTATTGGTAATTGAAATATCATAATAAGTAACTAAACTATTAAAAATGGCACTTTTATCTGAAGCAATATCATTGGCAAGATCAACATAAGCCAAGTCGTATAAGTCGATAGCATGAACAATGGTTCCGCTACTATTGACTTCAACTTCAATATCAGCCTTTACTTCACCCATTGCAAATGTACCTTCTTTTGAATCTGTATCAGTAAGGTAGGCTAAAGATGTCCCTAAGCCAATCGCTAGAACTATGATTAAAGCAATATTCAAGATTATTAATCTAACATTTTTATTCATTGTTCTCATGTTACGATTATCTCCTTCAGTCCCTATTCTGATTTTTGTTCGCTATTTTCTTCTTTCTTTCCTTTTTTAACTTCTTTTATGATTGCACTAACTAAATAACCAATGATAATTACACTAATAAAAGCGACGATAAAGGTTTTACTGCTAATAACTTTTATAATAAAACCTAAATAACTAATTGTGAAAACAAATTTCCCGACGAAATCAGCCGATGATATCTTATCATCAACCGCCGCTCCTTCACGAATTCCCTGCGTTTGAATTTCATCAGCAGCTGGGTTAATATAGATGACCGCATGGGTTACATTATTCCCTTCATTATTCACAAAGGTAATATAATCCCCCACCTTGACATTAGCATATATTTCATCCTGTTCATATGTTTTAATATAAATAACAGAGCCTGTTTTAATTTCTGGTTCCATACTTCCGGATACTACCACCAATGCTCGATAACCAAATAGATATAAAGCAAAATGGGTAATAATCGCCAATACGAGAATACCAGCAGCTACATATCCAATGTAACTAAAAACTTTTTTCATCAAGTTTTCCTTATGATGCTAGTCCTGTTGAGAAATTGATACTTCCCATATCAGCCCAGTCAACATATTCAGCTTGTTTTGCTTGGAAGGTAATCGTAATCACCAGACCGCTTGCCGCTGCATAATCGTTACCAATTGTTGCACCATTATACTTTAATGAGGTAAACATCGTATAAGCTGTGGTGTTAACAGGAATGTTGTTTGTTTTTGAACCTAAATACCAATAGTTATCACTTCCATATACCCAATTTCCTGTATTAATATCGGTAATGATACCATTCCCACCCGCTGCTGCAGTATAGATAACTCCTGTTGTAGCAGTTCCTCCTGATACAGTCGTATAAGTGATTTGCATCCTTAATTGAGAAGCCACCGTAGAACCATTGGTTACGGTAAAAGTTGTCCCAACTAAATTTTGACCAGGAACGATTTTGTTAGTATTGGCAATTAAAGCTCCAGCTAGGGTGTAACTAATATCTCCCATCGTGAATGTTTCTGAGGCGTTGTCTGTATCTGTCAACCAAGCACTGGTAATACCATAAGTTGCTGCAGTTAACACAATGACAAGTGATACGATTAAAACGATTAATTTGCTTTTTTTCATATTTTTTTCTCCTTAACTTCCTATTAAAGTTGTTGCAAGAACATCCCATTCGATGTCTTCCCAATCAACATTCTTTTTTTGTTTTGCTTCAAAGATAATGGTAACCGCAAAATCTTTGGCTTGAAATGGTGTTCCTATCACATGACCATTGACCTTTAAACTATGAATAATTTCAATCTCCAATATCGATGATAATTCATCATAAGCAGGAATGGTTGTTTCACCTACTTCATAATAATAGTACCAATATCCATCGTCTTCGTTATAAGTGAATTGATCATCAATCACTCCAATAACAGAAGCCGTTGTTGAGGAAAGGTCTGTATTGTCATCCGTAAAGACAACAACCGCTCCTCCTTCCATTTGATAGGCAATTTTTACCCGCAATTGCGATTCAATTGTTGAATAGTTTTCTACCCCAATTGCCCTATCTTGAACCACTAATTCTTCTCCAGGTAGAATAACTTCTAAAACCGATGCGTCCTCCAATGAACCTGTTAGTACATATTGAATTGATCCGGAATCGAAAGTAACCTCATCAATTGTTTTAGAACTAGCAAACCAAGCATATGTTGCTCCAAGGACAGCAAAACAAGTAACAATTAACATGATAACACTTAATATTAAGTTTTTTCTCATATTTCCCCCTTAAGAAGAATAAAAAGCCAGTACTTATTTTAGATAAGCAACTGGCTGTCATGCTTGTTTCTAAAACAAGTTTTAGACCCTATAGTTTTGCGTCCTCGCCTTTCAACGAATTTGCCAACAGTTTTATATTTTTTTGTCTATTTCTTCTTTTATTTCAGCAGTAATTCTTTCCCGTTCTTTTTGAATTTCAGCTGCTAATTTATTTTGATATTCCGTTTGTAAACGCAAGTTCTCCTTTTCTTTCATCGTCCTGACAATCTTTACCATTTCTGTAATGAATAAGATGGCAAAGATAAGAAAGATAATGGTAAAGATAACAAACCTCTTATTGATTACAATATTCCCCAGATTAAGAAAACTTCCATGTTTTATTACCTTGCCGATATAATTATCAATCGTAACCACCTCTTCATCTTGAACAGGATTGTTTATTCCCTTCATTGTCAATGAACCATCTTCATTAATGGCAATGACACGATGAACGATGAAAATATCTTTTGCCTTAGAGTAATAAATCACATCATCTCCAATAGCTATTGTTTCAAAATCAACTTCCTTTGCAATAATGAAGTCACCTGGCATAATCTCTGGTTTCATCGATTCTGTTGGAACAACAGAATACGTATACCCAAAGACTTTTAATGGTTCATGATTGCGATAAGCCTGAATTCCAAATATCATAATTAGAACTGCTGCGATGAAGAAAAAGATTGTCAATGCACCAACTGCATAACTTAAAATCTTTTTTATCATTTACATCCACCTCAATTAGCGACATTCAATTACAATTTTATTAATATCAAATCTTTGATTTATGAATTGATTATTATCGAAGTTTTCCCCTTCATAGGTAATATTGAAGAATATCCCGATGATTGATTGCGCTCCTTCACTTGTTAAAACCTCGTTTTCCATAAGGAAATATCGATCTACCCCTTGAGTGAAGTACGTTTTACTATTGTTTGAAGATAAGGTAGCAAAGATTTGTTCTAATGTTTCATCATCTGTATCGGTTAGGTATTCAATGCTCAACACTTCAAAATTAAATGAGTTTTGTATTCTTGTTGGATTTTCACTATCAAGGACTATCCAACCTTCTATTTCATCATAAACCAACGAATTTATACCATACATGTAAACAGAGCTTAATCCATCCCTATTTCCCGTGTTTTCCACAACAATCACATAAGAATAAGTATCCCCTGGAATTGTATTGGCAAAATCAACATCAGCAGTAGTCACAAGTGGTCCACTGATATTCCCATCATTAAATTGTTTAAAGGTATAATCAATTTCTAAATTCCCCACTGTAGTAACAAAGGTATCTGTTCTACTTTGGTTGCTTAATGTCCACCAAGCAAAACCAACAGCAGCCATCATCAAGATAGAAGCGACTAGAGCTATTAACGATGATAGTAGTGAATTTCCCGCGAATAATTTTTTAAGCATTGTTATCATCCTTTACTTCAGGAGTATTAACAAATTCACTCGTCGTTGATAATTGTTCTATTGCTTTTATTTTTTCTTCGCTTTTTGCTTTTGCTTTTGAAATTTTTTCTTTGCTTTTTGCTTTTTGCTTTTCTTTAAATGCTTGCAAAGCTAATGCAGCTTTCTCTTTTTCTTTTGCTAACTTCTTAGCCAGCCTTTCTTTAGCTGCTTTTTCTTTTGCTAATTTATTCACTAATACTTTCTTAACTCTTGCTCTCTTCCGTTCTTCAATCTTCTTTAATTGCGTTTCTAAGCGAGTTTTCTCGGCTTTTTCAAACGCCAATTTTTGTTTTTTGGTCTTTTCTGATAAACCTTTCAACTCTCTTTGAAGACGTTTCTTCTCTTTCACAACAACACCTTTTTTATCCGTAATTGCTGTTAATTGGTCCTTAATTTTTATTTTTTCTTTTTGATATAAGCGCATTTGTCGTTCTAATTTCGCCAAATATGTCTTACGTGTTTCACTACTACGAGCCTTGATATTCTCTCTGATTAGCTTATTATTCGCCTTTTCCATTTCTTTTAGCAATCTTTTTTCCAAGCGGATTGCACTTTGATAATCCACTTCTTTGGTTTCCCGGATTACTTTAGAAACTTGGAATTTATTTTTCGCTCGTTCGAAGTCTTCGCTTGGATTTTCTTTATCGACTAATCGCTTAAAGATATCTTCACTACCCTCTACATCAAAGACAGCGTCAAATAAGGAATTGCTAATCGCAATGACTTCTCGCAATGTCCTTCTTAAAGCGACATCATAACTCGAAGAGTTGCGTTTATTCTCATCTAATTTTTTATTGAATGTATTACGATATTGATTTAAGAAATACTCTTTTACCGTATCGTCTTCTACTTTAATAGGCTCTGGACGATCCAAGACATCATCCGGATGAATATCTTTTACCTTTATTAGTTTTTTACGACGAAGTTCATATTCATTCACATTTTCAAACTTCTCAGAACGTTCTTCCGCTTTACTTTGAACCATCGTATAAGTCATCAATGCTAAGCGACTAACGCTTGTTGAAAAGTCTTCTCCAATTCCAATCGTTTTTTCTTTTACTTTTACATCATAGAATAGATTAGAATATTTATCGATGAACAGCCATAATGTATAACAATTACGAAAATCAGGATTTTTTAAAATAATATTTGTTTTAATAATTGGTGGGTTTACTCGTTTTGTTTTTTCTAAATCTCTCACCAATTGAGAAGATCTAAACCCAGTAATCATTTCATAAAGTTTCTCAATACGAGCTAATAATTGCCGATTATGGATATTAGTAGTCTCATCTACATCTTTTTTAATCACCATATCAATATCGAGTTTTACTTCTGTCCCTTCGATTTCAAAGGTAGAATTCATATTGACATGATCCTTAAGAAAAGATTCTACATTTTCTTTAATAACTTTATATCTTGTTTCAACAAAACTAACCAAACGAAAGATTAAACTGACTAAGAATCT
>JAAYBG010000052.1 GCA_012718985.1 Acholeplasmataceae bacterium | reverse complement strand
ATCATGATTTTAAAGTATTCAAGAAAATCGATGTTGAAGACAGAAGCGAGATAAATATTCGTTGGATTTCCAATATAAAGCATCATACTATAGGTATTGGCAACGACAAATTCCATGACAAGATAAGGAATTGGATTGATTTTTGCTGCTCTTGTGAAATAACAGATGAATAATGTAAAAGTGATGATGATAATGTCGTTGCTTGTGAAAACAGTGAGGATAGCGATAATTGCATATAAGATGAAAAATAGTTTATATTGTGAACCTTTTACTAAAGAAACAGCTTTCACAGCGATATAATTGAAAAAATTGCATTCATCAAGAATAATGGAAATTAAAGAAACACTGATAAAAAGGACCAGGATTTTTAAAGGATTTAATGAATTATTCGTTAAAAGGTTTGTTACCAGCACTTTAATCGGTAATAAGCCGAGAATTAAAATTAATAGCGCCCCAAGAGAAGAGATAATCCAAAAAGAATCAAAATGCTTATTTCCAATCCTAATGACAGGTTTTTTTAAAATGAAAATAATCATGATAAGACAAGTGAGTATACTAATACTCAAAGTTAGCAACATTGTACCACTCCTAAGTAAAAAAATTATACAACTTTGCTTGTGTGAAAGCAATAGCTTTTCACCAAAATCAAAGGCATTTAAAAAAACATGAAAAATGCTATGATGTAGTGAGGAAAATATAAACTTGTTCTTTTAAAAAAAATTATTTTGGTGTATAATAAGATAGACAAACGTGTATATAAGGAGAAGAATATGAAAAAATATGAAGCAAATAAAAATTTAGCGCAAATGTTGAAGGGTGGCGTAATTATGGATGTCACCACTGTTGAAGAAGCATTGATTGCGGAAAGAGCAGGAGCTGTTGCTGTAATGGCTTTGGAAAGAGTTCCTTCGGACATCCGTAAGGATGGTGGAGTTGCTCGGATGAGTGATCCAAAAATGATTAAGGAAATCAAGGCGGCAGTAAAAATTCCAGTAATGGCAAAAGTGAGAATTGGCCATATTGTTGAAGCACAAATTTTGGAATCTTTGGGAGTGGATTATATTGATGAATCAGAAGTATTGACACCTGCTGATGACTTATATCATATTAATAAACACGAATTTAAAGTTCCTTTTGTTTGTGGTGCTCGAAATATTGGCGAAGCGTTACGTCGTATTGGTGAAGGTGCAAGTATGATCAGAACCAAGGGCGAAGCAGGAACAGGAAATGTTGTTGAAGCGGTAAGACATATGCGGACAATGATGTCAGCAATTAATACACTAAAAAATTTACCAAAGGAAGAATTAATGACCTTCGCAAAAGAGAACAATGCCCCTTATGATTTAGTTTGTTGGGTAGCAAAAAAGGGAAAATTACCGGTGGTTAATTTTGCTGCAGGGGGTATAGCAACTCCCGCTGATGCTGCTTTAATGATGCAATTGGGTAGTGAAGGTGTTTTTGTCGGTTCAGGAATATTTAAATCAGAAGAACCTGAACGAATGGCAAAAGCCATTGTTAGAGCGGTTGCTTTTTATAATGACCCTAAGATTGTTGCTGAAGTTTCAGAGAATTTACCAAAGCCGATGAAAGGTATGTCAATTGAAAGCATTCCAGCAGAACAAAGACTAGATAAACGCGGATGGTAAGGTGATTTAGAATATCAAGATTTTGCAATTGAATATAAAAAAAATAGTTGAATGATTAGGGCTTAAGTTCCGATTATGAAATAATATTCTCGTTTCCTCATTTCATCCAGGGTTTAAGTGTTCATCGTTATTTTTAATACGATTAAAGAAAAGTAAAGGATAATGGTATATGAAGGATAGCAGTATTGAATTAATAAAAAAACACTTTTGTTTAGATGATGATAAATTTGAAAAAGGTAGCAACATTATCGGTTTTTCCGAACAACTGAAAAAGGAAATTATGCTATTTGAATTATTTAAAAAAATCATCGTCTATTCAGACATGAATATCTTCAATATTGTTAAGAAGAATAAAAGAATGACCATCGATAAAGCAACAAAGATTATCAGTAAATGCTCTGAAATTGCTGAAATTCGCGATGAAAAGTATTACTTTTTAGATGAGGAAGGAAAATGGAATCCCCAACACCTAGAGGGATTAACAATCAGAGATTTAAACAATGAAGATAAAAAGATTGTAGATGCATTAAAGAAAAAATGTAAAAGCAACGAAGTAGAAATGGGCCAAGTAAATTTATATGATATTCTTCCGATTGGAGGATTTATTGGAAATAAATTGGTTGGAATCGCTAGTATATTGGATATTGATGGAATTTATGACATTGGTGTCATCGTTCATCCTCAACATCGTAATTTAGGAATTGGTAGAAGTTTAGTGACCCATTTAATCGGCTATAGTCTGATTAATAATAAGGTTATCAGATATCTTACCACGACTAAAAATGGTAGTGGTATAGGACTGGCAAAGTCGTTAAACTTGCCAGAAATTGTGAAATATCGTAAAATTAAACTGAAGTAATGCATTTTTAAGTGAGATAGATACTATCTAGGGAAGGAGAAAAAATGTTACACACGGATTTTATCTTGTATTTCAATATTACTGTTATTGCTATTATTGCATTAGGAGCTCTGATTGGATTTATTCGAGGAGCATTTAAGTCAATTTATAGCTTGATAATTTTTGTAGGATTATTAGTATTGGGATGGTTTCTTACCCCACTCATTGCTAAGGCAATTATGAATTTTGATTTATCGACAATTTATCCGCTTCAGATTGATGGAGTGACTATCACAAAACTAAATGAGTCGATTCCTTTAATTGCAACAGCCATCAGTCCAGATTTAGGAAACATATTAGTAGCTGATAGTTTGGCTTATGAACTAGTTTATGAAATAATCTTTATGGTTGTTAGAATTGTTAGCTTTGTTATATGGCTAGT
>JAAYBG010000051.1 GCA_012718985.1 Acholeplasmataceae bacterium | reverse complement strand
GTTCGGCGACTGGATTGATTACATTGTTACCGATGAAGCTTATATCTCTAATGTTCCTTCAACGGTTCTCGATGCGACAGGAAAGTCATTAAATATTGTTCGTGAAGGGAATATAAAAGTATAAAAAAACACATCATATAACGATGTGTTTTTTAAATTTTAAATGACTCCTTCAGCAACCATTGCCTCATAGATTTTTAAAAAACCTGCAATATTGGCACCTATTACTAAGTTACCTTCTTTACCAACTTTTTTAGCTGTGTTATAACATGTTTTAAAAATATTCTTCATAATAGAGTGAAGTTTATTATCGACTTCAGTGGCAGTCCAGTTTAAACGGATGGAGTTTTGACTCATTTCCAGACCAGATGTAGCAACACCACCAGCATTTGCAGCTTTGCCAGGGGCAAATAAAATATTGTGTTTGATTAAATAGTCAATCGCTGCAATGGTTGTTGGCATATTAGCCCCTTCACAAACCATTATTGTTCCATTTTTGACAAGCTTTTTCGCATCTTCAATGTCTAATTCATTTTGGGTGGCACATGGAAAAATAATATCTGCTTTAATTGTCCAAACTTCTTTGTAATTAGGAACAAATTTAACTAAAGGATATGCTATCGGGTAACTATCGAGATTTTTCTTTTGCTTTTCTTTTATGTCACGGACATAGTTTACATCGATGCCGTTTTCGTCATAAACATAACCACTAATATCGCTCATTGCGATGACTTTTGCACCTAATTCAACAGCTTTTATTGCCGTATAGGTTCCCACATTACCACTACCTGTTACAATAATGCGTTTTCCTTTCAGACTATCATTCTTCATTATTTTTAATGCTTCTTCAGCAAAATAGCAAACACCATAACCGGTAGCTTCTTTTCTAACTAAACTTCCTCCAAAACTAAGTCCTTTTCCTGTAAAAGCACCAGTAAATTCGTTCTTTAGTTTTTTATAATATCCAAACATATAACCAATTTCTCTGGCACCGACACCAAAATCTCCAGCAGGGACATCTAAATCAGCACCGATATGACGATATAATTCGCTCATAAAACTCTGGCAAAAACGCATAATTTCGTTATCCGACTTTCCAATTGGAGAGAAATCTGAGCCACCTTTTGCACCGCCCATCGGTAAGCCAGTAAGACTATTCTTAAACATTTGTTCGAAAGCCAGGAATTTCATGATTGATAGCGTTACGGATTTATCAAATCTGATTCCCCCTTTATAAGGACCAATAGCACTATTAAATTGTACGCGAAAACCGCGATTTACCTTGATTCCATTCTGGTCATCAACCCAAGGAACCCGAAACATAATCACTCTTTCTGGTTCAATAATTCTTTCAATAATAGAATATTTTTCGATATCGGGATAATCTTGAATAATCAAATCAATTGATTTCAAAAATTCTTCAACGGCTTGTAAGAACTCAGGTTCGTTTTTTGATTTAATCAGTAATTCATCGTATACTTTGTTTAAATAAGAACTTTCAAACATATCGTCCTCCTAATTTTGTATGCTTATTTTACTATTTTTTGTTTCAAATGACAACTAAAAACGATTACTTAAATAAAAATATTGCATTATAAAAAAATAATGTTATAATAACATAAACCGTTGAGAAGGAAGTAAAACTAAAAAATGTATTTATAGAGAGCTGGTGATGGTGGAAAACCGGTAATGGCAATTTAGTAAATGGGCCTTTGAGGGCATGGCGAAATGATAGTAGTCTTGACGTATTTCCCACGTTAAAGGGAGAAAAACGTGATAGCGTTTTGTAATGAGTGGCTTATTTGAAATAAGCAAGTAAGGTGGTACCGCAGGTATATTTTTAGGTAAATACTTGTCCTTAAGAGAGAAATCTTTTAGGGCGTTTTTTTATTTTTACGCTCTAAGGTAAAGGAGGACAATATGGTATTTACTTGAAGAAAACTAACGATTAAAAAACAAGCAAAAGATAAAAATATTTTATAAAAAGGAGAAAACTATGAAAATTAAAAATATCGATTTTGCAACTTATTTGAAGAAATATCCTACCCGAGATGGTTTTTTTGGAAAATATGGTGGTGCTTATATTCCTGATGAATTGAAGAAACCCTTCCAAGAAATAGATAAAGCCTATCAAACAATATGTCATTCTGCTCAATTTATTAACGAACTACGAAGAATTAGAAAAGAATTTCAAGGTCGCCCGACTCCTGTTTATCATTGCTCCAGGTTGTCAGAATATTGTGGTGGTGCACAAATATACGTGAAAAGAGAAGATTTAAACCATACAGGAGCGCATAAATTAAATCATTGTATGGGTGAAGGATTATTGGCAAAATACTTAGGTAAGAAAAGATTGATTGCTGAAACAGGAGCTGGCCAACATGGTGTAGCGCTTGCAACGGCAGCAGCATATTTTGGTTTAGAGTGTGAAATACACATGGGAGAGGTGGATATTAAAAAACAGGCTCCCAATGTTGCGCGAATGAAAATTTTAGGGGCAAAAATAATCCCTGTTACTCATGGAGCAAAAACATTAAAAGAAGCTGTTGACTCGGCATTTGAAAGTTATTTAAAGAATTATGAGGATTCTATTTATTGTATTGGTTCTGTTGTTGGACCGCATCCTTTTCCTCAAATGGTAAGAGATTTTCAAATGGTTGTTGGAGAAGAAGCAAGACAACAATTTAAAGAAATGACAGGAGAAATGCCTGATGTGATTTGTGCTTGTGTCGGTGGAGGAAGCAATTCTATAGGTTTATTTATTCCATTTTTAAACGATCCTGTTGAGATTGTTGGTGTTGAACCATTAGGCCGTGGTTCTAAACGAGGAGAACATGCAGCAAGTATGACTTACGGTAGTGAAGGAGTGATGCATGGCTTTAATTCTATTATGTTGAAGGATGAAAAAGGTGAACCGGATGCTGTATATTCCATTGCTAGTGGCCTTGATTATCCATCGGTTGGTCCAGAACACGCATTTTTACATGATATCGGTCGAATACAATATGAAACAATCACTGATGAAGAAACAATAGAAGCATTTTTCATGATGTCTAAATTAGAAGGAATTATACCTGCTCTTGAAAGTGCTCACGCTATAGCATATGCAATGAAATTAGCAAGAACAAAAATGAAAACGGGATCTATTCTTGTAAATTTATCAGGGCGTGGAGACAAAGATGTTGACTATATTATTGAAAAGTATGGAAGTGAATATAAAAAAGAAGCTGTTATGAAATAGCTTCTTTTTCTTTTTTACGATAATAAAATAATCTGAGTATGGCAAGAGTCATAGTGAATAAAGAGATCATCATGGTAATGAAATAAAAAGTTTTATAGGAGTACTTTTCGATAATATTTCCATTGATGTTATTGAAAATAGCAACATAAATGGATTGCATTAAAACCATTAGCATAAAAGCTTTTGTCACCGACTTTTCTCCTACTAATTTAATGATATAATGAAAACCACCAAAAAGAACGACAGCATTGGCGATACCTCTAAAGGCAGAGAATAAAACGACGATGGATACAGGTAAATATAGATAATTTACCAATAATCTAATGGTGGTAAGAATAGTATAAATAGCAAGCAGTACATGATAATTTGCTTTTTTGAAATATTTATTGAGAATAATGATAGTTACAACTTCAAAGAGGACAAAATACGAATAGATCAGTCCATATTGATCAGAAGTTATTCCGCGAGATTCTAAATAAGTAGGAAAAAAAGCTTCTCCACTGACCGTTGTACCAATCATGATTACATAAAATAAAGCATAGAAGACATATTTTTTATTCTTCAATAATACTTGATAACGTGGTTTTTCTTTTTTTTGTTCTTCTTCGTTAAGCTCAATTGGTTTCAAGAATTGATATAGGATACCAGATAAGATAAAGGCAGTACAAGCGATAGCAAAACAAAATTGAAACCCTAAATATTGAATGACAAAGCCACCTAATGTAGTGGCAATAATATAGGCAATGGAACCAAAGATACGGATATTTGTATAATTTATTTTTGTTTCGCTCGCATAAATTGCGGTTAGCGAATCGAGTAATCCATAATGACTTGAACCAAAAATAGCTAGTAAGACTACGAGTCCTGAGATAAGGTAAAAGTTTTTCGAAAAAGAAATAGCAAGGATAATTAAGGCTTCAACTATCGTAATAACACGAAGCACTTTTCTTGTTATTTTCACATCCTGACAAATATGGGAATAAATAGGGTTAACGATAATAGCAACAATGGGGGTAATGGATAAAATAAACCCGATTTTGGCTTCAGTAAGACCACTGTTGATGAGATATAAAGCAAAAAAGGGATAAAAAAAAGCATCACCAAAATAACGAATTGTAGCATTTAATTTGTATTTAGTGAGTTCTTTCATAGGCTCTCTCCCTGCATATAAATTATAACATTACCTTTATAAATATCAAGAGGTTCACAGAGAATAATAAAAACCGCTATTTAAAAATAACGGTTAATTCTTAGTTTACTAAATTGTCATAAACGGCTTTGATGGTTTTTTCAAAGTCTTTGTTACACACACCTACGATAATCGTTAATTCTTGAGAACCTTGGGCAATCATTTTAATATTGATATTTTCATTGCCAATGATTCCAAATACTTTTCCAGAAATACCAGGTTTTGTTACCATATTTCTGCCAACAACAGCGATTAATGAAATATCGTTATCAACTATGATATTTTTTACTTCTTCGTTTTTGTTAATTTCACTTACCAAGTCATAAATACACTTTTCAACATCACTATTTGCAACAACGACAGAAAAACTATCTATACTCGTTGGAATATGTTCAACATTAACCTTGTATTTATCAAAAACATTTAATACTGCTCTTAAAACACTTAGTTTATCAGCATTATGTGTTTTAGTAACAGTGAAGGAAGTGAAGTGTTTTTTACCAGCAATACCAGTAATGATTTGTGAATTATCATCACAATTCTCTGTAATAATTGTTCCTGGATTTTCTGGTTCATTTGTGTTGAGAATATTAATTGGTATATTTCCTTCCTGTACAGGAAAAACTGTTTCTTCATGAAGGACACTTGCGCCCATATAAGAAAGTTCTCGTAATTCGTTGTAGGTGATTTGATTGATTCGTTTTGGATTATCAATCACTTTAGGATCTGCCATTAGAATTCCTGAGACATCGGTCCAATTTTCATAAACAGTCGCACCTAACGCTTTTGCGACAATTGCTCCAGTAATATCAGAGCCACCACGAGAAAAGGTTTTAATTGTTCCATTAGGATAGGCTCCATAAAAACCGGGGATGACTATTTTATGATATTTTTGGTACGCTTCATTAATCGCTTTTTCGGTTTCTTTATCGTTGACTAAACCACTGTAGTCAAAACAAATTAAATCTTTTGCATCAACAAAGGTATAACCAAGATATTCGGCGACCATTTTTGCTGTGATATATTCGCCGCGGCTGGCTAGATATTCCATTGATAACTCCTTGTTTAATTCTTTTGCTAGTTGATTAAATTCGCTTTCTAAATCTATTTTTAATTGTAATTCTTCTTTGATGTTGCAAAAACGATTCTTAATCATGGAAAAAACATTATCGTAAGGAACAGAATAACATAAATGAGCATGAAGCAAATAGAGTAAATCGGTTATTTTACTATCGTTTTTTTCTTTTTTTCCTAAAGCAGAAACGATAATCACTTTTCTGTTTTCTTTAGCTTCAACAATAGCTTTTACTTTTTGAAATTGACTTGTATTGGCAACGGAAGAACCGCCAAATTTCGCAACTACTAACATATCTTTACCTCACATTAATTAGTTTTTATAATTATATCATGGAAGAATTGCTTTGTTAAGGAAAAAATAAAAAAGTAAGCAAAAGAGTACAAAACAATGATGAGAGAATTTGTTGCCTGTAATAGTTAATTTAGATTTCTTAATTAATATTTTCTATAGGAGAGTTTTTTATAAAACTTGTTTTAAATGGACTTTTTTAGTATAATTAAAAGAAAGAAAGAGGGGAGAATAAATATGGCTAAGATAACAAACGTTATTATCGTTGATCCCAATACAATACGATTAAATGTTGATGCGAAAAAAGGAGATGAAATCGATTTGTTATCTCTTAATCAAGTCGATAATTCTTCATTAATCAAAAGGATTGAAGAAGGAAGAGATGAGGAATACCAAAAGCGGTTAAAAGATGTGCAAGAAAAATTAAACGCTGAGAAAGAACGAGACATCGCTTTTCAAACGGAAAAATTAAAAGAAGAAATAACCAGGTATAAAAAAGATTTAGAACATCAAAAAGAGATGTTTTCAAAAGAAAAAGAAGCAGAGCTTGTAATTGCGGTCGCTAAAAAAGAAAGTGAATTACAAAAAACCATCCAAGAATTACAACTTAAATTACAAGCAAAAGAAAATGAAATAACAATTGCTGTCAGTGAAAAAGAAAAAGAACTACAAAAAGAGTTGTTTGCTCAGAAAGAAGAAATTAATAATTTGCGACTAGCAAAATCATCACTAAACATAAAGAGAATAGGTGAAGAACTAGAAAACTGGTGTGATAATGAATATATTAGTTATTCACAAAGCGGTTTTCAAACTTGTTCTTGGGAAAAAGATAATACTTCAATTAAAACAGAAGGGGAAGTAAAAGGAACAAAAGCGGATTATATTTTTAAAGTCTACGCGACGGAAGAAAAACAAGAAAAAGAGATGCTTACTTCAGTAGTTTGTGAAATGAAGAGCGAAGACCCTAATTCTACTAATAAGAAGAAAAATTCTGACCATTATGCAAAATTAGATAAAGATCGCCATAAAAAGCAATGTGAATATGCGCTATTAATTAGTGAACTAGAATGGGACCAAGCGAACGATGTACCTATTCGTCGCATTGAAGGATACGAGAAAATGTATATGGTTAGACCACAATACTTCATAACCTTTTTAAGTATTGTTTCTGCTTTAAGCTTGAAGTACAAAGAATTATTATTGAACAAAATGGAAGAAGAGGAACAATTTAGAGATAGTCAAGCTATTATCGATGATTTTGAAAAGATGAAAAGGGAAATTTTAGATAAACCTTTAGATAAATTAGATAAGCAAATAAAAGAAATTGCAAATAATGCAAATACTATTATGAAGTCAGCTGAAAAAATTATCAATTCTAGTGAAACCTTAACAAGCTCAGTACTAGAAACAATCAGAAACAAAATTGAAAATTTCAATATCACTAAAATAACCAACAAAATAAATAAAGTAAGCAAAGAAAAATAAAAGAAAAAGGGGAGAAACAATGAAGAAAAGGTTTAAAATCTTACTGTTAATCGTGCTAATTATTGCTGTTTTCATGACTGTTATTAATTTAATTCCCCCAAAACATGTAATTGAAGAAAACCCATTTATTACAACAGAAAATAAACCGATGGTTGTTGCACATCGCGGCGGAAAAATTTTAAATCCTGAAAATACGATTAAAGCATTTGATGCCTGTATGAAGGAATATGAAGTTGATGTTTTAGAAATGGATTTATGTCTAACAAAAGACAAACAATTGGTGATTATTCATAATATGTATATTAATTCTTATTGTGATGTTGAAGAAATAACAGGGAATACAGAACGTCATTATGTTATTAATTATACTTATGAAGAATTACAAAATTTTAATTTTGGCTATAAATTTGTCGATCAAGAGCAAAACAAACCATATGAAAATTTATTATCTGGGGTAAGTAATGAAAACCGCAAAGAAGTAATTGCAGCAAACAATTTAAATATTGTAAGAATTGCTGATTTATTTGCAAGATATTACGAAGAATATCCTGAATTATTATATATTGTTGAAATAAAGAATGATGGAGATTTGGGGAAAGAAGCAGCTGATATATTACACAGATTATTAACTTTTGATTACCCTAATTTAGTTAATAAAGTAGTAATTGGTACTTTCCATACAGAGATTTCCCAATACCTAGAGAAAACTTATCCTGAATTATTAACAGGTGCTTCGATTGGAACAGCAGCAAAATTTATCATTACACAAATGTTACGGATTAATTTGCTTTATAAAGGCTCATTTGTTTGTTTGCAAATACCAATGTCTTATAAAATAAAGGGAATAAAATTACAATTAGCTAAACAAAATTATATTGATAGAGCTCATCGATGCAATATTGCCGTACAGTATTGGACAATCAATCAAGAAGCTGATATGCGAACGCTAATTGATATGGGAGTAGATGCTATAATGACGGATAATCCTAAGTTATTGACTGAAGTTTTATCCTCTTATAAATAATTTAATTAAGTGTGGCAAGAGCCATACTTTTTTTATAAAATTAAATGGTTTAATATTCTTTTTTATCTAGAAACTGAGATTATTTTATGATATAATGCTAAACAGGAGGAAAAAACTATGATTGTTAGTATTGGAAGCGATCACGGAGGTTATCAATTAAAAGAGCAATTGATAATCGCTTTAAAAGAAAAAGGATACAAGGTAATTGACCAAGGTTGCTCCGGTCCTGAAAGTGTTGACTATCCCTTTTATGCACGACGCGTAGCTCGTGATGTTCAAAATGTTATTGATACAAAAGGAATCCTTATTTGTACAACAGGGGTTGGTATGTCGATTGTAGCCAATAAGTTTAAAGGCGTTAGAGCAGCGTTAGTGATGAATGAAGATGTGGCGAAATTATCACGCCAACATAACGATAGCAATATTATTTGCTTAGGCGCGAAATATACTCCTTTCGAAGAAGCAATTAAGTACGTCCTTATCTTTTTAGAAGAAAACTTTTTAGGAGAAAGGCACTCAAGACGAGTGAATATGATTAAAGAGGTAGAAGAAAAATGAATGGAAAACTTGTAATCTTAAACCATCCCCTAATTCATCATAAACTAGCATTAGTTCGCGATGAAAGAACAGGGACAAAAGACTTTCGCCAGACTGTATCAGAAATTGGTATATTAATGGCTTATGAAGTAACTCGAGATTTACCGACAAAAGAAATTGAAGTAAAAACTCCAGTAGGCATTGCAAAGACATCTGTCCTAGCAAAAGAAGTTGTAGTAGTTCCAATTCTGCGAGCAGGATTAGGAATGGTTGATGGGATTACCACGTTAATTCCTACCGCTAAAGTAGGTCATATTGGTTTGTACCGTGATGAAGCCACGTTACAACCAAAAGAATACTACGCTAAGTTTCCTAGTATTATAACAGAAGCAGTTGTTTTGGTCATTGATCCGATGTTAGCTACAGGGGGAAGTGTTGTCCATACAATTGATGTATTAAAAAGAAAAGGAGCAAAAAATATTAGTTATGTCGGGCTTGTTGGTGCACCTGAAGGAGTTAAGCGAGTACAAGAAGCACACCCCGATGTAGATATTTTCCTTGCTGCTCTTGATGAAAAATTAAATGATAAAGGATTTATCATTCCTGGTTTGGGAGATTGTGGAGACCGACTATACGGAACAAAATAGTTTTGAATATACAAAGGCGATTAAAGGAGTGGATAAACTATGAAAATTTATACTAAAACAGGGGATAATCTTACAACTTCAATTATCACAGAACGCGTTGATAAAGATGACTTGCGAATCGAAGTAGAGGGAACAGTAGACGAATTGATTGCTAACCTTACACTTGCAACCACTCTTAACAATGATAGTCAGATAATTTCTTTAATTAAAACAATTATTAAAAAACTGTTTATTGTCAGTGGGGATGCGATAGGATATGGGAAAATCAAGATTTCTAAAGAAGATGTTGAAGAAATTGAAAGAACGATTGATGAATACAGTAGCAAATTACCAAAAGTAAATAGTTTTATCGAATTAGGAACAAAACCTTCCAGTGCTTCAATTCATGTTGCTAGAACAGTATGTCGCCGTTTTGAGCGCCGGATGGTCTCTCTAGCAAAAAAACAAGGAGTATCGAAAGAAGCATTACAATATGTAAATCGTTTATCAGATTTGTTATTTATCCTAGGTAGATACGAGGAAGAAATAAATGTTTGATTATTTAGTTTTAATGTGGTTTTTTGTTATTTTTATACCACTAGCGTTTGCTTGTTATCATGCTTTTATGGCACTTGATTTTTCAAAGCTTTTTCGCCCCAACTCAACATGGCAAATTAAATTATTGACCCTTGTTTTAAGCATATCGTTAGCTTTTCTTGTTGCCTTTGCCTTTGCCGCAATTGTTTATGCAATAAAACTAATAATAGGTTCACTGTAAATTATAAATACAATACAAAAACACCAAAGATGTTCGTTTTTGGTGTTTTCTTGTTTTAAAAGGATAAAAATCATAAAGAACATATAAAAGGTCCATTTATTGGACCTTATAGTTATTGTTCTAATTTTTTCTCTTTTAATTCTCTTAGTTTGATTAAATAAATAAAGATTTTTTGAATGGGTACTTCGGATATTTTAATCAAATATTTTTGGAATTTCCTGATTTCATCCTTATTTAATTTTTTTCGGATACACACAGTTAAATATTTCCCGCGGTCTTCAACACCAATGACTTTAATTCCACTGATTAATGATTTTAAAACCTCAGCTTTTCCCGAAAGATAGCAAAAATTATTTTTTATTTCTTCTGTTGTAAAGAATTCGATTAATTTCCCTTTATCTAAAAATAGGATTTTATCAAAGATATAGTCAATTTCATCTACATTTTCAATAGCAAAAATAATAGTGCGGGGATAATATTGATGATGAGAATATAAGAAATAAAAGAAATCATAACGATCTTTGATATCGACATCTTCGATAGAATCATCAAAAAAAGTAATATTCGCTTTAGAAGCTAAGGCTATGATGTTGAAAAGCAAACACTTTTTATTCTTTAAAAGAGAAGAAAAGGTTGCGTTGGCTTTGATGTTGAAGTGTTCTAATAAAAAATAAGCATAAAAATTATCCCATTTTGGATATTTTTCTTGCATTTCTCGAAAAATAGTTTTTACTGTAATATAATCAGGAAAAACGGTGTTTTTAGGAATATAGCATAATCTTTTGAGGTTTTCGCTATTATTTGTTAGGAAATCGCCGTCAACATAAACATTTCCTTCAGAAGGTTTTATATTTGCGGTCATTAATTGTAATAGCATCTCTTTACCGGAGTCGCTTCTTCCAATAATGGCATATATTTGATTATCAAGAAAATTGTAACTAAAATTTTTGATTGAATTATGATCCTTATAAATTTTAGTTAGATTGTCGCAAATTAAAACTGACATAAATCTTCACCTAACACTATTTCCTATGCACAATATACACTTTTTTGAGGAAAAAGTCAATTAAGTATCGATTTAATGTCAGCATTAATTGAGGCAAAATGAACGATTAATATTTGTTTTTAAAATAATTTGAAATGTTTTCTAGGGATTTAATTAAGACCTCATCTTCATCTAAATTCATGTCTAAAAAAAGAGAATCGATCATTTCGTTATGAAATTTACTGTGTTCTTTTAAAATTGGATATGCAGATGCGTCGAGTTTTACCAAAACTTTACGTCGATCAGATTCTTCTTGATAACGTAAAACATATTTTTTTTCTACTAAACGATTGATATTTGTCGTTAGTGTACCCATCGTTACTCTTAGTTTTCGAGCTAAGTTAGACATGGTAGGTTCAACTTCGTTTTCAATTGCTTCTAGAATATGGATTTCATTCATCGAGAGTTTAATCCCCCGTTTTCGTAGGGTTTCTTCTTCGATGCTTAAAATGTGATTAAATACCTCTACAAGCAATTCATTAATTAGTAATTTTGATTTCTGCAAAACGATCTTTCCTTCCCGTATTTTTATTTTTTAATGTAGCCAATAGCGTAAGCGCCTGGACCAGCATGAGCACCAACCACTGGGGTCAATGGTTGTAAAGGAATCTCCGTGATATATGGATATCGCGCTTTTATTTCTGATGCCAGAGTTTCGGCTAGATTTTTATCTATGGTATAGATTACAAAAGGTTCGATTTCAATATCTTTTGTCTCTTCAAAGAACTTTTCTTTTAAGCGTTCCATCGCTTTTTTGCTGGTTCTAATTTTTTCAATTGTTTCAATAACCCCTTCTTTGCTAACTTGAAGAAGAGGTTTTAGTTTGAATAGATTACCAAGAAAACCTCTGGCTACACTTAATCTACCATTTTTTACGAGAAATTTCAAGGTGTCAACGGTGAAGTAAATTTTAGTATTGTCCCTGATTTGTTTTAATTTTGCTAATATTTCATCAACACTATGGTTGTTATTTGCCATTTCAGCACAGACTAAAGCGAGTTTCGCTTCTGGATAAGCAACAGATTTTGAATCGAAAACATGAACTTTTAATTTTTCTGTCATGTCTGCAGCAAGGATGGCATTTTGATAAGTGCCACTTAATTTGCTAGAAATAGTTACAACAATAACATCGGTATAGCCTTCTTTTTCTAGACGCTTATACACGTCAAGCATGAAGCCTGTTGCAGTCTGGGAAGTTTTAATATCCAGATTTGGATTAAGTTTTAGTTGTTTGTAAAAGTTATCAGCAGTAATATCGATAAAGTCAGTGTACTCTTCTTGATCAATGAATAGAATAGAACGAAAGACATCGATAGAATATTGATGATTAATGTAATCAATTCCTGAGTTTCCACATACAATAGTTGCGATTTTTTGAGTCATATTTTTTCTCCTTTATTTTGATTATCAAATATTTTGACAATCAAAATAATATCATATTAAATGACTAATAGCAAGAAAAATTTTAAAAAAATGAAAATTGTTAAAATCGGTTTAAATCGTTGAAACGCTTAGGGTGATTAATTAGTTGTTTGAAGGCTAAAAACGGCTTAAAAACGAAAAAACCAGCGTATTTTTAGACGCTAGTTAGGGTTCTTCAAAGGTTTGGTTATTTCTTGGAGGATTTTGAAAGTTGCTGTGTTTTTAGTGATTGAAGTGATTTTTTCTATGATTTTATCCTTTTCATGAGCAGGGATTAAATATTTGAAGCTTATCTGATCAGCGAAGTTTTTTTCTAATTCTTGTTCAGGGGTAAAAAGAGCACTGATTGCATTAGAGTAGACATAGTCATAAGTGATTTCAATCACAAGACAAGGAATAATTTCTAACAATTCTGCTTGATTAACAGCTTGGCTTGTTGAGGAACTGTAAGCTCGAATCAATCCTCCAGCGCCTAGTTTTATTCCGCCATAATAACGAGTAACGATCGCCAGGATGTTTGTCAGATTATGCTTTTTTAAAACTTCATAAATGACTATTCCTGCTGTTTGAGCTGGCTCTTTATCATCGCTATTCTTAGTTACTTCACCAGCATCACCAAGGATATAAGCATAGCAATTATGAGTAGCATCATAATATTGTTTCCTTGTTTGGGCTAGTATTTGATTTGCTTCATCTAGATTGTTAATAGGATATAATGAGCAAATAAAACGACTGCGGTTGATTGTTTGTTCATAAAAATAGGGTTTATCAATGGTACGCATAACTATCACCTTAACTAAATTATAGAATAAAAAGCAACGAAAACCAAGAAATTTCTAAAAAAACAAAAAAAACATAGAAAAAGGATTGATATTATTGTATAATAGGTTATAGTAATATAGGATAATAAAAATAAGGGTGTATTTATGATAATCCAAAGAGAAAAATATCTAGAAAAAGGAAAAGAAATTCTAAAATCATTAATAAATAATGGCTGTGAAGCTTATTTTACTGGTGAAGTAGTAAGAAATAAGATTTTAGGAATTGATTTTAACATCATAGAAATTTGTACAAGCGCTACTCCAGAAAACGTTCGCTCCATCTTTACAAACAATCGTGTGGAAGTGATTAGCGATGGTTTAGTAAGGCTGTACTTAGGCGAATTTGAATACATCGTTGGGACATTTAAAGAAGAAGTTCGTAGCGAAAGTCGAAAGACATTACAATCCCATTATTCAAAAAGCTTAGTTGATGACCTTCATCGTCGTGATTTTACGATTAATGCGATGGCGATGAGTCATAGTGGAAAAGTAACAGATGTTTTAAATGGCTATGAGGATTTGCAGAAAAAGCGAATCAAAGCGATTGGTAAGCCAAGGCTACGCTTTAATGAAGAGCCTATTCGCATTTTAAAAGCTTTTCGTTTAGTTAGTGAATTAGGTTTTAAGATTGATAAGGCTACTTATTTTGCTATCAGAACTAATAGACAAATGGCCAATATACCAATTGAAATCATGGCGGAAGAATTAAAATATATTATCAATGGTCCACATTTTCGAAAAGCATTATCATACATTGTCGATTCAGGAGCTTATCGAAGAATTCCAGTGTTAGGGCCTGAATTTAAAAGGTTGAACAAGAAATATCGTGAGGAAAGCATTGATACTATTTTAGGATGTGCTTTTGTTCAGAACAAGGGAATTGATGAGACTTTGCTATCAATGTCTAATAATCCACAAACATTAAAGAAAGTTGTTGATTTAGCTTTAGTTACCCCGAAAAGTCAGTATGATACCTTATTATTATTCAATTATGGATTAGAAGTTTGTCAACAAGCAAATTATATTAATGTTTTATTAGGAACAGCAAAAAGAAAAAGCCGTAAAATTAAAAAAGAATATAGTTTATTACCGATTAAACGAGTTTGTGATTTAGCCTTCAAGGGTGAAGACATTCTTAAATTGACAAACAATTTAGAAGGTCCATATATTCAAGAAGTTCTTGATGAGATTATCTATAAAGTATTATTCAATCAATTACCAAATGATTATGATGCGATTAAAATATTTACAGTAGGTTTGTTGAAGGATAAGGGATTAATGTTGAGTGGTCCTTATCGTAGTAGTGAAAGAAGTGCTTTCGAGCGTTCTCCAGAACAAACAAGCTATGAAAAAGACAATTTTTTCGAATATTATGAAGAAAAAAATCTACCTGTATCAAAATCAGTTGAAGAAACAAGCATGCAAAATAAGTTTGAAGAATATGAACGTCGTCTTCACGAGAAAGATCGTCAAATTGCTGAATTGGAAATAAACCAATTAGAAATAGAATTACAAGCAGAAGTGAAACAACTAGTTACTAAGAACCTAACAATGATGGGTGAATTGCAAAATGCTGATGATGGAGCAAGAGCAAATCTTGAAAATGCCTATCGCGAAATTCTAATTAAGTCTAATCCTAAATATAAGAAATTAAGAGAGAAGAACAATGAATAGAATTAAAGATTTTAATGCGACTGATAAAGCGACGTTAGTTCTTAGATTTACAGATATTCAATTTCGTAAAACAAGTTCCAATGCTGATTATGCGAGTTTGCTTGGATTTGATGGGAAAGATTTAATTGAAGTAAAAATTTGGTCATTAACAGAAGATAAAAAGCAACTTCTTAAAAGTGGTGAAATTTACGTAGCTACCGGAACAATGAAGGATTATCAAGGAAAACTTCAGTTTAATGTAAATGATTTTCGCTTGATAACAGAAGATGATGAAATTGCAAAAGAAGAGTTTTATGAATATGCTAAGCTTTCTATTGAAGTCTTACAAAAAGAGATTAAAAAATATATTGAATCCTTACAAAATAAGGTTATTAAGGATATTGTCATTGATTTGATGAAACAATATTACAATGAATTCTTTTTGTTCCCGGCAGCAATGACAATGCACCACAATTATTATTCAGGATTGGCATATCATATCTATTCGATGTTACGATTAAGCGATAGATATTTAGAAATATATCCGTTTCTAAATAAAGATTTAGTTCATGCGAGTATTATTCTTCATGATTTGGGAAAGATTGTTGAATTGAGTGGTCCGAAGGGCACTGAATATACAAAAGAGGGGAATCTACTAGGTCATATTACTATTGGTGCTAATCTAGTTTACGCATCTGCGATAAAACTCGGATATGATAAAACAGATGAAGCCTTGGCGTTACAACATATTATTATTTCCCATCATGGGTTATTGGAATATGGTTCTCCTAAAGAACCGCAAATAGCAGAAGCTGTTTTGGTATATTTATTGGATTTTTCCGATTCTCGTATGGCAGCATTTGAAAAAGAAATTCCAAATGGTGAAAAAGGCCAATATACAAATCCCATTGCTGCTTTTGACCGAAAACCATTCTATATTCCTGATATTAAATAAAATTGGCTGTTGACAAATTGTTAACAGCTTTTTGTGATAAAAAATTAATAATCGGTTACTTCTTGAAAAAATAATTCATTTCGAGTATAATGTATTAGTAATAATGTTATACTTTACTAGGAGAATGGTAATATTATGTTTACAAAAATAGGAATTGATACAATTAATACGTTAACTATTGCAGAGTTGGATATTTTACGCTTCATTGATAATAACAAAAAAGAAATATTATCAATGAATATCCAAGATTTGTCGAAAACAGTGTTTTTTTCAACAACCAGTATCATAAGATTATGTAAAAAAATAGGTTTTTCTGGTTTTTCTGAGTTAAAGTTTTATATCAAAGAAGAAATTAACAAACATGAAGAAAACAAGAAAGAAGAAACATTCGAGAATATTTTAAATAATAATGTGGAATGTATTATTGAAACATCAAAATTATTAGATAAAACAAAGGTAAACGAAATAGTAGAAATGTTGCTAACCCCGATGAAAATCCATTTTTTCGGGAAAGGATTAACCTCAACAATTCTAGACTATGTTTCAAAACAACTATTAACGTACAATCGCTCGAACTATAATTATAAAGATACTCATATTGTCTACCTTGCCTGTGAGTCGATGACAAGTAATGATATGCTAATAGCTTGCAGTTTAAGTGGAAATACTCATCAAGTAGTAAGGGCAGCTCAGATTGCCAAAAGTAGGGGAGCAAAAGTGATAACCATAACGAGAAATACTGAAAATGAATTGTCGAAAATAGGAGACATCAATTTAAGCATTTGTACGGAACATAGCCCTACAAATGTTTCCGATATTTCCTCAAGAGTACCGATGTTATTTATTCTCAATATCATTGCTACTTCATATATAAAAAAGAAATAATGAGAAAGCTGTATTCAAACTTTCTCTTTTTTTTGTAAAATATTACTTTTTTTGTAATTGATTTATAAAAGTATAGATTTTATAATAAAATTGTATTGAAAGGGGTTTCATAATGGACGATACAAAATATAAAATAACAATAGTTGGTGGTGGAAGCACCTGGACTCCTGGCCTTCTCAAGAGTTTATGCATAAAAAAAGACAAATTGCCATTAAGGGAATTGGTCTTATATGATATAGATGAAAAAAGACAAGAACCCATCGGAAAGTTTGCTCAGATTTTATTTTCAGAAGAAAATGGGCAGGTGAAGGTAATCTATACAACATCAAAAGAAATCGCCTATGAAAATACTGATTTTGTTTTTTGCCAAATTAGAAGTGGTGGTTTTAAAATGAGAGAACTGGATGAAAAAATTCCCTTAAAGTATGGGGTTGTTGGTCAAGAAACGTGTGGTCCAGGGGGATTTGCTTATGGGTTAAGATCCATCCCGGATATGATTGAAATAGTCAATGATGTTAGAAAAAGAAGTAAGGATACATGGATATTGAATTATACAAATCCAGCCGCAATCGTTGCTTTTGCATTAGATAAAGTATTCCCTGAAGATAAGAGGATATTAAATATCTGTGATCAGCCAATTAATCTATTAAAATCCTATGGGAAAATAGTCAATACTGACTATAAGGAATTACAACCTGTTTATTTTGGATTGAACCATTTTGGTTGGTTTAAAAACTTATACAATAAGGAAGGAGTTGACTTAGCTCCCATTATAAAAGAAACAATTTTAAAAAATGGATTTGAACCAGCCGATAAGGAAGAAAGAGATCAATCATGGCTGGATACTTATGCGATGGTTAAAAAAATACTTGAAAATTATCCTGAGTATTTACCAAACACCTATCTTCAATATTATTTATATCCTGAGTATAAAGTCAGTCAATTAAATCCAAACTATACAAGGACCAACGAAATCATCAACGGAAGAGAGAAAAAAGTTTTTCTTGAAAGTCAGAGAGTAATTGATAAGAATACAGCAAAAGGTTCACCATTAGCTGTCAACGAAGCGCATGCCGATATGATAGTGGATTTAGCGGCAGCAATCGTCAACAATACCAATGAAGAGTTTATTTTAATTACTAGAAATGAAGGAACAATCAGTAATATTCCTGACGATGCAATGGTTGAAGTCAATTGTGCTATGGACAAAAATGGACCGAGAAAATTTAGTGTTGGTGCTATCTCCACCTTTTACAAAGGGCTAATAGAACAACAATACGCCTATGAAAAATTAACTTGTGAAGCGTTTTTTGAAAAATCATATCATAAAGCATTGGCGGCATTAACATTAAACAGAACGGTCATTGATGGTTTTAAAGCAAAAAAAATTTTGGATGAATTAATCATAGCAAATAAGGGTTATTGGCCGGAGTTGTTATGAAACTAATTATAAATGCAGATGATTTTGGTCTAAGTAATGCGGTTACTTATGGAATATATGATTGTATTAAACAGGGAGTTGTCACTTCAACAACGCAAATGATGAATACGAAGGCAACTGAATTAGCTTCTGAATTAATTATCAAAAATCCTGACTTGAAGGTGGGTTTACATACCAATATCAGTTATGGGAAGCCGTTGACAAATTGTCCAAGTTTAATAAAGGATGGATATTTTATAAAACCAAAAGATTTACTCAATGATGATAACTACGATGAAAAAGAAATTTATTTGGAATTAAAGGCACAATATAATAAGTTTTTAAAACTGAACAATAAAAAACCGACTCATTTAGACTCCCATTTATATGCTCATCAAAAATTTGAAAAAGTAAGAAAACAGTTAATAAAATTATCAGAAGAAGAAAGCATTCCTATTAGAGAATATGAAAATATCTTTTATGAAAGTGTTTGTTTTGAAAGAGGATTTCGAGTTTTACCTGGTGAAACCCTGAAAGAAGCAAAAGAAAAATTTATTCGCTTAATAGAAATGAATAAAGATAAAAAAACAGTTGAGATTATGGTTCATCCTGGATATGTAGATATCGATATGCTACAATTTTCTTCTTATAATCATCAAAGAATAATGGAAGCAGCTGTTTTACTGGATAAAGAAATAAAAAAATATATGAGTGATAATAACATTGAATTAGTTAGTTATCTCAATGTGGAGAAGAAATATGGCAACTATTGAACTTCAAAATGTAGTTAAAATTTATGGAGCAAAAGTAAAAAAGAACAGTAAAGAAATCCCTAAGGGAAAAAGAGCGGTTGATGACGTCAGTTTTCAGATACCAAGTGGAAGTTTTACTATTCTTGTTGGTCCATCTGGATGTGGAAAGACTACACTACTGAGAATGATAGCAGGTCTTGAAGACATCACGATGGGAGTTGTAAAGATTGGTGAAATTGATATAACCAATTTGGAACCTGGTGATAGGGGGATAGCGATGGTTTTTCAAAACTACGCTTTGTATCCTCATATGACGGTAAGAGAAAATATTGAGTTCGGTTTAGTTAATGCAAGAATTCCAAAGTTTGAAATCAAAGAAAGAGTGAGTGAAGCGTTAAAAATAGTCGGATTAGAAGACTATCAAGAAAGAAAACCAGCGAATCTATCTGGTGGACAACGTCAAAGAGTGGCTTTAGCGCGAGCAATTTCGAAGACTCCCCAATGCTTTTTAATGGATGAACCCTTATCTAATCTTGATGCTAAACTAAGATCAGAAATGCGCACAGAATTAATTCAACTACACCAAAAACTAATGTCTACTTTCATTTATGTAACCCACGATCAGATTGAAGCGATGACTATGGGTGACAATATTGTCGTCATGAATGAAGGAAAGATTATGCAACAAGGAACACCATCAGAAATTCATAATGATCCTAATTGTGTGTTTGTGGCAAAATTTATTGGTGATCCAGGAATGAACATCATCAAAGTCGATGAAAAATATAGTATAGGATTCAGACCAAGGGATGTTCAATTCGATAGCGAAAAGAATGAGAAAGAAGATGCTGTTTTTGTAAAAACAAAGATATTAAGCTTTGAAAATCACGGTTCAGAATTTTTATATTTAGTTAATTTCGATACTACAACAGCTTTTGTGAAAGAATTGTCAAAACACAACAGAAAAGTTTCATCGGAAATATCCTTTAGCATTTTGAAAAAAGATATGTATATTTTTGATGAAAATGATAATCGTGTTTATGACCAAGAAAAAATTGAGGAAGCATATGGAACATTTAAGACTCATTGGGAAAACGTATAACGATTACTGTGAAATAATTGATTCATATAAAGCAGATTATAAAAAAACAAAAGCTAAAGCAGAAAAAGAAATTATTAAACAAAAAATTAAAGAAAAGAAAAACGAGTTAAAAGAATATAGAAAAACGTTATCAAAAGAAGAAAAAGAAGTTTACAGAGATTACCAAAAAATAAGATTTGATATTAAAAGATGTGAAATACTAAAGAAAGCAGATAAAATAGAATCCAAAATCTTTAAAAAAGTCAATCCTGCGTATATATACATGATACCAGCAGCATTTGGTGCAATCTTTTTTACGATTCTCCCTGCTATTTTTATGGTGATAGGTTCTTTTTTCAAAGTAGATTTAGTGAGTATTTGGGAATCTTCTTTTAGGGGATTTTGGAATTATGAAATGATCTTTACAAGAGATACTGAGTTTGTAAAAGCGATTTGGAACACGATTATTTTCGCGTTTTTCACGGTTTTTTTGTTAATGATTATCACGTTATTAATGGCAAGCTGGCTTAGTAAAAATACAAAGATTCACAATTTATCGCAAACGATGATTTTTACTCCTCATATTGCTTCTATGGTTTCGGTATCTATCTTATGGATTTTAATGTTGGATCCTCAAGGTATTATCAATCAAATTCTATCCTTATTAGGAATAGAAGGTCCTAATTGGTTAATGAACACAAAAACTTCTTTGTTATCAGTGGGTTTTGTAACAGTATGGAAGTCGATCGGATATTATGTGTTGATTATCATAGCGGGGTTACAATCAATACCTGCGTATGTATATGAAGCAGCAAGATTGGATAAAGCAAGTAAATTCACCATTTTTAGAAAAATCACCGTACCATTATTATCAGAAACCCTTATGTTTGTCTTCATTATGAAATTCATCAATTCGTTTAAATCGTTTGCTGCAATTGACTTAATGACTCAAGGAGGTCCTCGTGGCTCTTCTATGGTATTAGGATACTGGATATACAATGCCGGCAGGGTGAAATTTAATTATGGTTTTGCAATGGCTGGTGCTTTGATTCTAACGATTATTGTCGCGTTGTTTACTGTCTTAGCAAATCAAGTGTTTAAGAAGAAGGTGGAGTAAGATATGCAAAATGGGAAATTGAATTTTACAACAGATGCTTATTCCGCAAAACAATTAGAAGAGACAAAAAAATATTTATTTGCTGTAAAAGTAAAGAAAAGAATCAAGTATTTATTGAAAATTATCAATTATTTATTGCTGATAGGAGTGGGATTGTTTTTTGTCTATCCATTTGTATGGATGGCCTCTATGTCATTAAGACCACTGATTGAAGCTTTATCGTTTGATCCGGGAATCATCGTGAAAGATCCTCAATGGGAGAATTATTTGTATGCTTGGAAACAAGCTAAAATTGCCCATTATGTTGGTAATTCTGTGAAGTATTCCATTTTAGTTATTGGATTACAATACTTTACAATCATCCCTGCTGCATATGGCTTTGCCACGATGGAATTTAAAGGTAAAAAATTCTTGTGGGCAACAAAATACTTAGGAATGATGTTACCAGCAGAAGCAACATTGATACCGATATATTTTTTCTATAGCAAAATGGGTCTTGTTGATACTTGGGGAGGATTAATATTACCATCATTATTTTCGATGTTTGGGATTTATATGTTTATGGGGGCGTTTAGGCAGATACCAAAGGAAATTATTGAATCAGCCAAAATGGATAAAGCAAAAAACAGGACAATCATGTTGAAGATTATGGTACCTATGATTGCACCAGTAATGATTACTCATTTGCTTGTTACGTTTATCAGTAATTGGAATGAATATTATTGGGTTTTAGTAATGACCAATTCTGAAAGTATGAGAACATTGCCGGTAGCATTAAGAGGACTTCTTCAAGTAGATGAAGGGGTTCCAGAGTGGAATATCGTAATGGCAGGGACGATGATTCAATTAGCTCCAATTATGTTAATTTATATTTTTGCAAGCAAACAGGTAAAAACTGCGATGGTAGGCAGTAGTAATAAAAATAAAAATTTAAAACTATAAATATTAAAAAGGGAGGAAAAATGAAAAAATTTTTTAGTTTATTGGTTTTATTAGTTGTTAGTTTTATGTTTGTTGGGTGTGGTCCGAAAGAAAAAGAAGTTGTTGATGATGTGCTTTATCCAGAAGATCGAGCATGGACAATGTTAGAAGCGAAACACGAAAGTCCAATAGAAATCACAATGTGGATTCCTAATTCTGCGACATCTTCTATGGGAGCGGCAATTGGAGAACTTGCTAATTTGTATAACAGTTATCAGGCTGTTACCTATCCAGGCAAGAATATCTCTGTTGTTGTAGAGTATCAAGGAACATCGGGTGCGTTAAATACCAAATTGCAAGCTGCAATTCTTGCAAATAACAATCCAGTTATTTCTGCAGTGGGGGTTTCATCAGTTCCACTATATGAAGCAAAAGCGGTTGATTTACGCAATGTATTTACTTATGATGAAATTAAAGGATTAAATCAAGGATTATTGCAATATTCTTTATACAATGGAAAATTTATGTTAAATCCATATTTTCCAAGTGCAAGTAATATTCTAGTAGCTAACAAAACATTGGTTGAATCAAAAGGATTCACCTTACCAAATCCTCAAGACATCATTAATTCACCAGAAGAATCAACATGGACTTGGGATGAATTCAAAAGAATTGTAAAAGGAATCACTACAATAGATAGTGGAAATGATGAAAATAGCGTTTATGGCTTTGCTTCTGGTAGCGTTGATCCAATTGGTATGATGTTCCAACAAGGCGGTAAATTGTATAACGACACTGTTACTGATATTGAATTTGATAAGAATGATAAGATTAAAACAGGACTTGAATTCTGGCGTTCATTGGTTACTGAAAAAGCAATGAGAAATCCAAATTCACGTGCAAACCATAATACAATTATTACTTCTGAATTTTATTCAGGTAAAGTAGGTATAATCTATACTACTTCATCTAATTTAATAACAATGACAAAAAAAGCAAATGAAGGAAACTTTAAAATCGAAGTATTACCTTTCCCTAAACAAGAAAGATTCTTTACTAATCAAGGTGGTTCGGGCATTATCATTCTTGATAATAAGCCAAAAGCTGAACAAGAGGCAGCAGCTGATTTTATGAGATGGCTAACTCAACCAACTCAAGTTGCTTATATGTGTGCTCAAACAGGATACTTACCAGTTAATCCAAAAGCGACGAATGAACCTGCTTTAAGCAATGTGTATCAAGAATATCCAGTTATGAAAACTGTATCTAACTACATGATTTTTGGTATCCATTCTCCTCAAGGAAAAGCAAAAGCAGCTGTTGACTCTAAAGTAAACACATATGCAAAACAAATCTGGTCAGAACCAGATAAATCAATTAATGATATTGTTACTGAATTAATTGCCGAAGCTAGATATGAAATTGAGGCAAATAAATAATGAGAATAAAAAAGGGCAACTTGCAAAAAGTAACCTTTTCTATCGTAGGTTTTGGTGGGCGTGCAAACGCCTACCTTACTGCTTTAGAGGAGAATTATCAAGATCGTTTTGAACTTATTGCCGTTGCTGAGCCAGATAAAAGAAAACAGCAAAGAATAAAACAGAAGTATGGTTTAAAAGATGAAAATATTTTCGATACCGATGTTGAATTTTGCAAGCAGGAACGATTATCTGATGTTGTGATGATTACTACCCAAGATAGACTTCATTACCAAGAAGTAATACAACTCTTAGATAAAGGTTATGATATTATTCTTGAAAAACCAATAGCAGCTACTTTGCAAGAAGTATTATCGCTTAAGGAGATTAGTAAGAAGTATCCAAATCAATTAGTGGCCGTGTGTCATGTTTTACGATATTCTCCTTTGTTCATGAAAGTAAAAGAAATTATTGACTCTGGAGTTCTGGGGAAAATAATAACCATTCAACATAATGAAAATATAGGGTATTATCATTTTGTTCATAGTTATGTAAGAGGGCCTTGGAGAAATGATCAAGAAAGTGCTCCACTGATTTTGGCGAAGAGTTGTCATGATTTAGATATTTTATTGTACCTAACAGGAAAGCATGCACTTAAAATTGCCTCTTTTGGAAGTTTGAGTGAATTTAATCATAAAAATTATGATGAGAAGAGAATGGCACCAACTTGCATTGATTGTAAAATGGAGAAAGAGTGTCCTTTTTCTGCTATCAAAATATATTCGTCGAATAAAATTAAATCGGTTGTTTTTGATATGTCGTCAATCGATAAAATAAGAGAAAACTTGGGTAATTCAAACTATGGGCGTTGTGTTTATCAATGCGATAACAACGTGGTAGATCATCAATCAACCATTATTGAATTTGAAGATGGGATAACAGCGACCTTTAATATAAGCGCGTTTACTCGAAAAATTAATCGCTCATTTAAGATTATGTGTCAATATGGTGAGATAAGAGCAAGGGAAAGACCATATTTGATAGAAGTCTATAATTTTAAAACAGAAACAGAAGAGAAGTTTGAAATTGTTCAACCTCAAGGTGGTCATGGAGGTAGTGATAGAAGCTTTATCGCTCATTTTATGAATGCATATTTAGGTAATGAAACCTTTAAATCAACATTAGATGATTCAATAGAAGCCCATGTAATGGCTTTCTTGGCAGAAGAATCACGAATAAATCATGGTATTCCTCAGGATATTTGTGATAAAATGAAATAGAGGTTTATATTGATGGAAAAAAAGTTTGAAATAGCTCCTTTCTCGCACAGACTAGGTGCATACTTTATTGATTTTTTAATTGTCCTTTTGTTTTGGTATGTAGTTACTATCAAGGATTTGGATAAAGTGGATAAATTACTAGAAACTATTAATTTAGAACAACAAGAGAGTTTAGAGATATTCATCGAGGGAATTTTTAAATTGTATGTTTCTTTTATATTAAAATGGTTGTTTATTCAAACGGTTTATCATACATTATTACCTTCTATTATCGGTAGAGGTAAAACATTAGGAAAATTACTATTTGGTATCAGTATGGTAGATAGATCTAACTTGAAAGAAATTTCTCCATCAAGACTTATCTTACGCGAATTTATTGCAAGAGGACTTATTGAAACGATTTTAATCATCCCATTTTTTATTTCCATGGTTCTTGTCTGTATCAAAGAGACAAGAGCTATTCATGATTATATTAGTAAAACAATTGTAATTAAAGATTCTGCTGTTGGTGAGGAAGATGAATATGCGTAAAATTTTAAAACATGAATTCAATAGAGTAATTGACTTTGCCAATAAGCAATACAACTTGGATTTTGTTTCTTTCCTTCCTCGAATTTATGGAGATAAAGATAATTACAAGCACCACTATATATATGAAGTAAACAAAGAATTATTAGGAATGTTTCTTGCGAAACCGTATCGTTATGGAAACCTTAAAATGTTAGGAATAGGTTCATTATGTGTTGAGAAAAATCATCGAAATAAAGGGATCATGCAAGATATGTTTCACTTCATTGAAAAAGAATTAGAGATAAATCAGGATATTCTATATCTTTCAGGGGATAAAACAAGATATGAACATTTTGGATATTATAAATCAGGTGTTAAATGTACACTTCGAATAAAGGGAAAAAATCTTGAGGAGTTTGATATCTCTAAGATGATGATTAGAGTAGTAGAAGATTGCCATACTCTATCTATTTTAAAAGAGAACCATCAAAGATCTCTTGAAACTTTTGCCAATATTGCTAGAGATTCGCAAAAAATAATCTATGTTTTTTCTGAAGAACAAAAGCAGGGATATGCTATATATGATAAAAAAACGAATGAAATTTTAGAAATATGTGGGAATATTGAAGAATTAAAAATCATAAAATCCATTATTCTTAAGAATAATGGAATATTTGTTCATTATATAACGGACATGAAAAAGGCAAAAAAATTCTATGAATATGCTGAAGACTACTCGATAACGAATTTGGTCAATATTAAAGTAATAAATTATAAAAAAGTTATTAAAAATTTATTGAAAAAAGTTGAAGATAAACAAAAAGGGAAGATTATTTTACGGACAAAAGATCGGACAATTTGTATTAAAGTTACAAATAAAAATATCAAAGTAAATGAAATTTTAGAAAACAATCAGATATATTTATCCGAAAGAGAAATGATTGACGTTTTATTTGGCAATCCGAACTTTATTTCTCAGAAGATGGGTTTGGATATGAACTTGATATGTTCTTGGTTTCCGCTTCCGTTTCCTTCTACTTTATCTTCTATTGATGGTGTCTAACATGAAAGAAAAAGCCAAAAAAATTATTTATATTAATCTGGATGGATTTTCTTATTCTTATTATCAATATTTGCATCGTCATAAATTAGATGAGGGTTTTGAAAAACTTAAAAAAGACGGAATATTCTTTCAAAATCTTCATAGTGGATTAATATCTATCACGAATCCGATGCAAAGTGCAATTTTAAGTGGAGCTTGGAGTAATAAAACTCGTAATTTTTATCAACATTTTGATAAAGAGGAACGAAGAGTGGTGAAACATTTACGGACATTCGCAGCTCAAAATGTCGCTGAACTTTTTTTAGAATCAGGAAAAACTGTAGTTTCGATTCATCAGTTCATGCTTGAGAATAATCCTTGTGTGAAGGGGAGTAAAGGAAATAATTATCTTGTAGCACCTAATGAGAAGAGTAATTATTTAGATCGTTTTACTATATTATATAAAATTATTAAGAAGGAGCCAGTTTATGTTGATGAAAAGGAATTTATTTATGATGAATTCCCCGATTTTCTTGCTTTATATATTGATGACTTAGATTCATTGGGACATAATATTGATTATCCACAATACCCCAAAAGAAAAACATATCATGAGCGGCAAAAGGATATTATAGAGAGAGTGCTGGCAATTCAAAAGGAATTGGTCAAGTTAAAAAAGATTTGTATCGAACAAAATATTTATGATGATGTTATCATCCTAGTGACAACTGATCATGGCATGACACCATTTTATGGCAAAAGCAGTTTAAACCTTTTAAAAGAAACGTTAGAGAAATTCGATTTGAAGGTTAATCTACATGATGATTTGAAAGAAGATACTGAGCTTGTTCTCCTTCCTATTTCCAATGAGTGTTCTCTTTATTTTCTAAAACCGGTTTCTTTAGAATGTATGAAAGAAATAAGGAAGAAATTACTCAAAGAAAACTATGTAGATAAAGTGTTGTTGAAGAAAGAGATGATGAAAAAACATGGTCTTGATGAAAGAGGACCAGAAATCCTCGTTTCAGCAAAAAAAGGTAATCATTTTAGTATTAAGGATTATCTGGAAAATTATAGTGCAAACCATGATTCTTTGGATAAGACATCACAGCATATTTTCGGATTAGTGTTTGGGGGAAAGATTCAGCCTAAAGTAATTACCAAAAGAGTTACTAGTATTGATTTGATTCCTAGCATTATAAAAAATAATAATGATTTGGTTTTACGCGATGCAACAAATAAAATTAATTTTTGGGATTTATAAGAACACTTGGAGAACAAGTGTTTTTTATTATAAAAAGCGGAAAAGGTTTACATAATTTATATTAAATGATAAAATCAAGATGTATGTGAATAAAACATATATAGGGAAGGAGAAAAGCATGAAGATTTTTAAGAAAATATGGATGATAATTCTATTTTTAGTAGTTTTTATAGGAAGTGTAGTGCCGTTTCAAGTATCAGCAAGTAATGGAGATGTTCACATTATGTCAACAAATCCTGGTAAAGATATGGCTACGGAGATGAATATTTTCTGGCAAACTGATCATCAAGGGACATTTGTTCAGTTAACATTAAAAGAAGATGCTGATTATACTAACTCAACGACAATTCCGGGACAATGTTCACCTATTGATTTTAAATTGGAAGGAACAACATTGGGGTATACGGGGACAAAACCTAATTATAAATGCGGAGTATCCTTAACTGATTTAACTCCAAACACAGAATATCGTTATCGTGTAGGAAAAACCAATATGTCTAGCGATTATTTTTTCAAGACTGCTGGAGCTGAAAACTTTACTTTCTTGGTAATTAGCGATACCCAATTATATGGTTCTCCGGCGACAAACCAAGATTATTTAAACACATTAACTAATGCTTTTGCTCAAGCAGATGCGAATAATACACCGATTTCATTTATTATCAATTGTGGAGATGTTATTAATGATGGTGGTAAACTACAAGACTACGAAATCATTATGAACGCGGAAAAACTTCGTTATGCACCTCTGGCAATGGTGGTAGGTAATCATGATATTTTAGATGCTGCAGGAGGATATGCTGGACCACGGTTTTTTAATTCTGTACATAATCATCCCGATAATGGAGCCGTAGATTTTGATGGAACATCTTATTATTTCAAATATGGAACAACGTATTTCTTTGTTATTGATACAACGATAAAGAGTGCTAATGCTTATCAAAAGCAAATCGATTGGTTTAAAAATATTATGGATACAGAACAGCCTCAATATGTCTTTGTTGCTGGGCATTATCCTCAATATGGTAGTGACGGTACTTTAGTAAATTCAATGTGGGTTCCTATATTAAATGAATATAATATTGATTTTTACTTAACCGGTCATGGTCATACTCTGCAACAAAGGAAACTAAAAAACTATATATCAATTGAAGCGGGAGCAACGTATAATCCTGCTGACCGTTTTGTTCTAATAACGGTTACACCTACTGCTATTCGCTATAAAGCATATACTGGGGATACGATTACTTTCCAAGGAATATCGCAAGCAAAGCGTGGAGCAGAAATAAATGCTGAATTTTCCAAAGCAGAATATATGAATCAGTTTAAAATAAAGGCCATTGCTTCTAATCGAACAAAAGCAGAGATTAGTTGGGACAAATCTGGATATGGATATGTTAACTATATTACGGTTACCAATGCCAATAATAAAGTTGTCTTTACGAAACGAGCAACTTCTGATTTGGATTTAGTTGGTACAATTAGTGGCTTAAAAGTAGATACAGAATATAGTTACAAGGTAAAAGTAGATTTTAAGGATGGAACGAGCGAAGAACGAATAGTGACCTTTAACACT
>JAAYBG010000008.1 GCA_012718985.1 Acholeplasmataceae bacterium | reverse complement strand
TGCTTCTTGATTTTGATTATAAAATATAGTTTTTAGAAAATATTTAATCGTATCCGCTTGTAAGGTTGCATTAATAAATGATGCATAATTGTCTTCACTTGAGTATTGGAAGTAAGAACCATAAGAATGATAATAATAGTAATTCCCACTCGTTGTATAATAAACGTAGCCAACGTTGGTTTCACCGCGATAATAACGTTGTGACCAATTCATGGTATATTGGAAGCCATTATTTCGCCAACGATAATATCCAGATGTATTATTATTTCCCATATAGGTAATTCTTCTTGCAGTTGTTCCTGCTGGGGTTTCTGCCGTATAAACTCCGGTAGCATTTTCGTAACTACCACCTGTTAATTGGTATGGTGCCGTGTATACGGTATTGCCACTTGAGTAAATTGAATATCCGTAATTTGGGTTAACAGCATTAAAGTTATTGCTACTATCTGCTCGTAAATAGAAAGTTCCTAAACTATTATATACATCAGCAGTCATCGTAGCAGAGTTCTTAATGGTGTTCCATAAAGTAGTAGCTTCTGCTGTTGTTAAATCATCAATCACACTATTAAAAGTGGCTTGTTGAGAAGTATAATTAATTCCATTATATTTTGCTATCAATTGTAATTTACCATTATCGGATAAATTAAAACTGTTTTTTAGACTCGCCAGATTGCTATCATTGATATAAGGATCATTTAAAATATTCGTATACAATGTATTCACTTGTGAATCACTCAAAGCAGCCAAACGATCCTCATTTGTTAATTGACTATACAAATTATTAACAATCGTATCGCTGACTACTGAACTATCGCCAAAACTTGAAGCAAATATTGTTTGTAATTCCGTTGCCGACAAGTTATCAACAACACTATTCAAGATAGTTAAAGTTGTCACATCAGTAAAAAGAGCTTCAATTTCAGTAGCATACATTGTAGGATTTGATTCTAGAAGCGCTAAGTAATTAGTAACTAAAGCCCCTGTTTCCGTAGGATAATAATTTGCCAGACTAGCTAAGTAAGTTGAATTATTAACCAAGGTATTCATCATTGTTACTTTCATTGCCGCCGTAACATTGGCATCATTCAATATATTCGTTAGTAACGTGATGAATCGAGGTTCTGTTACAAAGGCATTGATTAAGGCTGTTGAATTGCTTGCATTAGACAATAAGGTTTGTAAAACCTGTTCAAAATCAGTAGTCCCGCTATGACTTGCATACATTGATTCTAAGATATCCAAAGAATAATCAGCATTGGCATAAACGAGATTTTTAATCGCTGAATGGTTAGAAAGAATGCTATTATACAGCGTATTAATTTCTCCTGATGTTTGATATTGACTATCTAGAATGGCAATGTTCGCCTCTAAATCGATTAATAGCATTTGTAATGCTTGGAGCATAATCGTTTCTTTTAAATTTATTTCGTCGATTAAATGCTCATTTACCTTACTATAAGGGACAAATTGAATATAATCGGCAATATATTGGTTGGTAATGATACTAGGAT
>JAAYBG010000007.1 GCA_012718985.1 Acholeplasmataceae bacterium | reverse complement strand
TAATAGTATTGAACCTTTTTTGTTTTAATATTATATAGATATTTTAAATTCATATAAATTTATTGCAAATGATGTAAGATTGACCATCTGGTAGATTAACCGTTCATTGGTAAATTATAACCGCTTATCAATATTATATTGACAACAAGTACACGTTTGATAAAATTAGTTGACAACAAAAGAAAGGAAGTGGAGTGTTATGAAAGTAGAAGTAAAAATTGACAAGGATGTTCTAGAAACAACCGTGCTTATACTAGCAAAGGAATTAAATGACGATATTTTCGAACTGCAGCGAAATATTGCGAGCATTAAGTCCCATGCGATAGCCGGATTTGATAACTATCGTCTTGAATTTATTAGTCAAGAAGACATTATAAGAGTGTATGCGAATATGGGGAATGTTTATATCGTCACTAAAGCCAAAGAATATCTGACGAAAACAACTCTTGGGGAATTAGAAGAGCTCCTAAATAAAACCAATTTCATTCGCATTTCTCGCTCCGACATTATTAATTTTAAAAAAGTAAAAGGATTTGATTTTACTTTTGTCGGGACAATCAGTGTCGAAATGATTAATGGCGATGTTGTCTATGTTTCGAGACGTAAATTAAAAGATGTAAAAAAATACTTAGGAATTTAAGGAGGGATATCATGAGTAGAAAAAAAGTCTTGGCGTTAAGTGTTGTGTTTAGTTTTCTCAGCGGGATTGGTATTGGTCATCTAATCTCTATCATAGTGTCGGCGATTATTACTAAAGGCACAGATTATAGTGTTGTAGTCCCTGCATTTGTAACGATGATGGGTGGGAATATGTTTGTTGCGGCCCTTGTAGCAGCACTTGTTTATGGTGCTATTGGTACTATCTTTGCGGTGGCCAATGAAGTGTGGCGCAAGGAACAATGGAGTTTATTAACAAGAACTGCTGTTTACTATTCAGCAACATTTATCCCGATGTTTCTAGCGGCTATGTTACTTCGCTGGTTTGAATTTAATGTTTTGAATGTGTTGATCTTCATTGGGCAGTTTACAGTTATCTTTATGATTATTTGGGTGATTAATTATTTTGTTATTCGTCGCCAAATTAAAGTAATTAACGCCAAAATAAAAGAAAAAAACAACTAGTTACGATTAAGTTATCTGTTATTGTGACAATAATACAAAGTGCAAACTAAGCATTCAGTCTTCGCTTTCGTTTGCACTTTTTCATTGGTTTAATAGAGTTGTTAATAATGATAATTATTTGAATTGAAGTTAATTATTTTATACAAAATACAGCATATAGAGGAACTGATTTTATATTGTTTTCAAAACCGAAGTTTTTCGACGAAATTCTAATTGAATATTGTGGGTTAAACTTATTTACATACTCATTTAAACTTTTAGATTTGATGTTGTCGCTAGATTTCACTTCAATAGGAATAATGTCATTATTTATTCGGATAATAAAATCTATTTCTGCTTGATTTCCACTTGTCCAATAAAAATTGTTAAACTTGTTAGCTATCAATTGATTATTAACATAATTTTCTGTTAACCCACCTTTAAAGTCATTGAATGATGGATTGTCAAACAAGATGTCATTAATAAAAACATCTTGACTGGCAGAGCATAATCCAACATCATTCATATAAAACTTGAAGTCGTTTAGTGATTTATAAGCGTTTAATGGGAGTTTGATTTGTTCAAGTCTATATAGTTGATTGGCAATACCTGCTAAACATAACCATTCAATAGCATTTGCAAATTCGCTTGCTCTTCCCCCACTTTTTATGGAAGAATACTTGAATTTCCTATTTTCTTTTGCAAGTTGAGTGCTTATATTTTTATAAACTTGTTTTGTTTTTGGAATCTCGCTTGCTTTGTTATACTTACCCATATCGTTGAAGTAGGCTTCTAATATTGCTAGTTGTTTTATTTTAACCAGGTCATAGTTTTTATTTTTTAAATACTCTCTAACAACTTCAGGCATTCCTCCAGTAAACAAATATATTTTATATAATTTCAAAGCTTCTTGGTGGAAAGGATCTGCCATCGGCTTATCTAAGTTATAACACTTCCTAATTTCATCAATTAAATAACTAGTATCATTAGCCATCAAAAACTCTTCAAAATCCATGGGATACATATTCAGAAATTCGACCTTTCCGACAGGGAATGATGATTCTTTTCGATTAACGGAAACTCCTAGTAAAGAACCTGTTGCAATTAAATGATATTCATTTGCTTCTTCGCAAAAGTATTTAAGGGAAGTTAAAGCTTCAGGGCAGGCTTGTATTTCATCAAAAATAATTAATGTGTGAGAAGGTAAAATTTCCTTTCGTTTGTAATTGCCTAATTTTTCTAAAATATTTTTTGGTTTTAAATCGGTAAAAAAGTCTGCTAGACCGGGCTCTTTTTCAAAATTGCAATAAACCACATTAGCATAATTATCAGCTCCAAACAAATTAACAATATACGTTTTGCCAACCTGCCTAGCACCTTGTAATATTAAAGGCTTCCTATCATTAGAGTTTTTCCAAATTAATAAATCTTGGTAAATTTTCCGTTTCATATTTTCCTCCGCTTCTTACATATATAATATCATTAAATGTATTAAAAATCAAGAAAATCACACTTTTCGGCACATAAGATTTTACAAAAATCACACTTTTTGGCACATAACTATATTATGCTGCATTTTTTGAGGAAATATTACCAGCATTCTCACTCGCAATTTTTAGGTTATGCTTTAAAACTAAGGGGTACGAAAAATGGAGTTGTGCGAAATTGATCAATTGAGAATCTTTTTCTTTGGCGGAAAAGGTAAAAAAATCTTATCCGTCAATTTTCAAGAGGCTTGTAATAGAAAGTTTTAATGCTATTTATAATTTTCTTTTTTTTGTTTTTTAAAGGAATACTATGGCAGATATAAAGTAAACAAGGCTAATATATCACCTTTCTCATAAACAATTTTTAAAATTATTTGATTTCGCAATATCGCCACGAGTTAAATCCTTAACTTATTCTATATAGGGAGTTATTGACTCAAGCTTTATTGATTACGACAGTTGTTTTAAAAAAGAAATGTTTTATTGTTTATAATGTCGTTTTGGTAGTATTGTTATGAAATTTTTTTAATATTAATAAATAAATTTCCAAGCCTGGAAATCGTGCAATTGTAAATTTTATTCGATTTTGTTGCAATTTTATCGTTTTTGTATTATAATATACAAAAGTTATCTATCTAGGTGAGGTAAATAATTAAGAAATTGAGAGGGCAGTGCAAAAATGGTTGTATTGGAAGAAATTCTCGTAGCTAATTCAGTCGGTTTACTCGTGCTGATTGTTTCTATGCTATCTAAAATTGAAATAAAAAAAGAAAGACACCTAAGTGGAAGAATATTTGATGGAATGATGATGCTAACTTTCTTTGCTTTGATTCTGGAAACGGTAACTTTCCTATTAGATGGGAAGCCAGGAACTGTGGTTCACTTCCTACAATATGCGACTAACGCCTATCTTTTCCTTGCCTCTAGTTGTGTGGGTATACTTTGGGTGTTATTCGTTGATATTCGTATTTCCCGTAGTATTACCCGAATCAAAAGGTGGGTCAAGGTTCTTAGCATTCCTTATGTTGCCTTAATTGTGTTAATTGTGTGTGACTTTTTCGGGACAGGTATAATCTTCTCAATCAATGAACAGAATGTATATCAGCGAGGCGAACTTGTAATTTTAACCTACGCTTTCGTATTTTGTTGTTATTTTATAACTTTAGTTCTTGCGAATTTCGCTGTAAAGCGAAACGGACATATTCGTTTTTTCCCAGTTCATTACTTTGTGATACCTTCTCTTTTAGGAACCCTTGTTCAAGGTATGTTTTATGGCTTATCTGCAGGATGGCTATGTTTAAGTATTGCGCTGTTGTTTGTCCAGTTGCATATTTCAAATCAAAACGCATATGAAGATGAACTTTCGGGATTATATAACCGTAAATATTTTGTTTGGATGGTTGAAAAACTGACAGGTAGCAAAAAAGACCATACTATAGGTGCCATTATGATGGACATCGACCGATTTAAGTCCATAAATGATGAATTTGGTCATTCTGTTGGTGATGATGCTATTCGAAGTATTGGTTGGATTTTGATGAACATCGTCACGGATAATACAGTTGCTTTCCGCGTCGGTGGTGATGAATTTGTCATTCTTCTTATGGACGGAACAGAAGCTGATATGGAGCAATTATGTTCAACGATTAATGAACGAGTATCAGAGTTCAACAAAACGGAAGGAAAGCCATATTTGTTGTCCGTTTCTATGGGATATTCAACCAGTCAAACAGTAGGAACTAGTCTAGACCACTTTTTCCATCAGTTAGATCAGAAAATGTATGAACAGAAAGCATTGCGATATGCAAAAAAAGATTAGTAATCAAGAGAAAAATGAAACCCTTTAGCATAAGGGTTTTATTTATATCTATCAGTTCTTTACCATAAGAAACGAAAAAACTCCTTGAAAGGAGTTTTTCATTTAACCCTTTTAATATGAGCCAAGATTTAAAAAAATTTCCAAAATAGTATTATATTGATATTTTATAAAAAAAGCTCTATAATGTTTTTGTGCAATAAAAACACTGAAAATGATTCATAGGGAAATTTATCATAATATCTATTAAATAAAGAGTACAATCAACCAATTGAAAGAAAGGAGTTAATCATTAAGATATTAATCTATTTTAATTGATTATACGAGAAAATCATGAAAACAAAAACAATTGCTGAGCGAAGCCTGGAATTACATTATCAAAAAAAGGGGAAAATAGAAGTGGTATCAACGGTTTCTGTTGCTAATCGAGAGGATTTATCACTAGCTTATACTCCTGGTGTTGCTACTCCATGTTTAGAAATTCAAAAAAATATCGATTTATCATATGAATTAACTAGAAGATGGAATATGTGTTTAGTAGTTACTGATGGAACTGCTGTTTTAGGATTAGGTGATATTGGCCCTGAAGCAGCAATGCCGGTTATGGAAGGAAAGGCGGCTCTTTTCAAGGCCTTCGGTGGCGTTGATGCTTTTCCAATGTGCCTTAAAACAAAAGATGTAGACGAGATTGTACGAACTATTTATTTAGTCTCAGGTAGTTTTGGTGGTGTCAATCTTGAAGATATATCAGCTCCACGTTGTTTTGAGATAGAACAAAAATTACAAAAAATTTGTGATATTCCTATCTTCCATGATGACCAACATGGTACAGCAATCGTAACTTTAGCGGGATTAATTAATGCTTTAAAAGTAGTTGATAAGAAAAAAGAAGAAGTTAAAGTGATTATTAATGGTGCTGGAGCAGCTGGTGCGGCCATTACCAAATTAATGTTAGTTGCCGGATTTACTAATATTATTATTTGTGATAGGTCAGGAGCGATTTATCAAGGTAGACTTGAAGGTATGAATAGTAGTAAGGAAGAATTAGCAAAAATTACCAACTTATACCATGAAGAAGGTACTTTAAAGGATGTGCTTATCAATGCAGATGTGTTTATTGGTGTTTCTGCAGCCAATGTTCTAACAACAGAAATGGTAAAAACTATGGCTCCAAAAGCAATCATTTTTGCGTGTGCAAATCCTAATCCTGAAATAATTCCTGAAGATGCAATCAAGGGGGGAGCAGCTGTTGTAGCAACAGGTCGTAGTGACTATCCCAACCAGATTAATAATGTCTTAGCCTTCCCTGGCGTTTTTCGTGGAGCATTTGATGTCAGAGCAAAAGAAATCAATGAAGAAATGAAACTAGCTGCTGCTTATGCGATAGCTAATCTAATCTCCAGTCAAGAATTAAACTCGAAAAATATTATTCCGGCAGCGTTTGATGAAAGAGTTGCGACAGTTGTGAGTCAAGCTGTTAGTCAAGCTGCGATTAAAACAAGAGTAAATAGGAAAACAATAACAAAATAAGTTGATTAATAAGCCTCGTTTCTAAATGAGGTTTTATTAATTACACAGGTTATTCCTTTAAATATAAGCTAAAAAAACAACATCAGTTTATAGAATACTAAGTGATAATTTCCTTTTCAATATTGTTTAAAAAGTTTTTCCTTTGCGTTTTTTTAATTAGTTTATATTGAAAGAATATTTTTTAAAAAATAAAAAAATATATTGCATAAATGAATTAATTAGTATACAATTTATGCGTTATAAATCTATAGAAAACGAGGTAAGAAATTGGCACAATTAGATCATAATAAAACACCATATTTAACTGCATTAAAAAAATATATGGAGGAAGGAATATCACCTTTTGATGTGCCAGGTCACCATATGGGGAATGTTGAGAATGACTTAAGTCGTTATATAGGAATCAGTGTCTATAGAGCGGATGTGAATGGACCTAGAGGACTAGATAACTTGAATCGTCCAGCGGGGGTTATTAAAGAAGCGGAAGCGTTAATGGCAGATGCTTTTGGAGCTGACCAAGCTTTCTTTTTAATTAATGGAACGAGCAGTGGGATTATTACCATGATTATGACCGCTTGTAAAGCTAATGATAGAATCATCATACCAAGAAATTGTCATAAATCGATAATCAATGGACTAATTTTAAGTGGTGCAATGCCTGTTTTTATCATGCCTGAATTGGATTCAGATTTAGAAATTGCAAATCAACCGACATTTGAAGATTATCGACGCATGATAAAAAAACATCCAAGTGCTAAAGCCGTGTTTGTTATCAATCCAACGTATTTTGGCGCTGTAGGAGACTTACAAAGAATCGTAAAATTAGCACATGATAATTCAATGTTGTGTCTGGTTGATGAAGCACATGGTGCTCACTTTGGCTTTACAGAAAATGCTCCACTTAGCGCTATGGAATGCGGTGCTGACATGAGCGCAGTCAGTCTTCATAAAATGGGGGGATCATTAACACAATCTTCTATTTTATTAAGAAAAGGCAATCGAGTTTCAGATTATGATATTCGTAAGACTTTAAATGCAATCAATTCAACAAGCCCATCTTCTGTTTTAATGGCAAGTCTAGATGCTGCAAGAAAGTTTATGGTCATAGAAGGAAAAGAAAAAGTCGATCAAGCAATTGCTTTTGCCAATTATGCACGAGAAGAAATTAATAAAATTCCTGGCTTTAAAGCACGAGGAAAAGACCATTTTCAAAGTATGGGTTGCTTTGATTATGATCAAACTAAGTTGGTTATTGAACTAGACATGATGAAGTTGACTGGTTTTGAATTATATAATCTGTTGAAAGACAAGTACCATGTACAAATGGAACTAGCGGAAACCTATGTTGTTTTAGGAATTATCGGTATAGGCACGAAAGAGGAACATATTAATAATTTAGTAAAAGCACTAAAAGAAATTTCGAGTGAATATTTTGTTGGAGAAATGAATTATCCACGACATCACTTCAATATTGAATTCCCAATTGCACTGTTAAGACCACGTACTGCTTATCATGCAGCGATGAAACGAGTAAAATTAGCGGATGCGATTGATGAAATTTCTAAAGAATCGATTATGGTATACCCTCCTGGTATTCCGCTTGTTGTTCCAGGTGAGGTCTTTACAGAGGAATTAGTGCGTCGTATTGAATATTATAAAGGAACTGGTTCTACTATTCTTAGCGATTATGATGATGGTAGTGTCTCTGTAATTGACCAAAAATCATGGACAAATTATTCTCGCTATCATCGTAAGATAGAGGGGTATTATTCACGTGTATTGACTACTCCAAAAGAAGATGGTTTTATTGTTCCTTTTGAGGGACGTAAACACTTAGCTACTTTGATGTTATTGCCATATCGTAAAGATATATGGCGTAATAGTGGTACCTATGCAAGAAACAATTTAAAGGAGATTATTGAAGCAATTGCCAAATACGAACCTGTATATTTAGGCATTGATCCGAGTATCTATGCAAAAGTAGCGAAGGATTTCAGAATCAAGAATGTTAAAATTTTAAAAATTGAATATAATGATGCTTGGTCACGGGATAATATGCCAATCTTCGTAGTAAACGAAAAAGAGATTAGAGGAATTGATTTTGGCTTCAACGCATGGGGTGGAAATGTCGATGGTTTATATACTAATTGGGATTTTGATGATGCCCTAGCAAAAAAGGTTTGCGAGAAACTAGGTTTTTCTTACTATTTGAATAAAGGATTTATCTTAGAGGGGGGTAGTGTTCACTTTGATGGTGAAGGAACTTGTCTAACAACAGAGGCTTGCCTACTAAGCGAAGGAAGAAATCCAACTCTAACTAAAGAAGAAATTGAGAACATTCTCAAAGAAAATTTAAATGTGGAAAAAGTAATTTGGTTAAAAAATGGAATTTATCTTGATGAAACAAATGAACATATCGATAATATGGCATGTTTCTTAGCACCTGGCAAGATTGCTCTTGCATGGTGTGATGATGTTAATGATCCACAATATCAAATGTGTGTCGATGCTTACAACACGTTAAGCGAAACAACCGATTCTAAAGGGAGAAAATTTGAGATTGTGAAGATACCATTACCAAAACCTTTATACATGACTGAAGAAGAAGCAAAAGGAATTGATAATCGTGAACATACAAGCAAAGAACGTTTGGTTAATTCGCGTTTATCGGCTAGTTATATCAACTTCTATCAATCTGATGCTTATGTCATTTTGCCTGCATTCGGAGTTCCTGAGGATGAAATAGCTTATAATATTATGAAACAAAATTATCCTGAAAAGGAAATTATCCAAATTAACACAAGGGAGATTTTATTGGGCGGTGGTAATATCCACTGTATGACAATGCAGATTCCGACAAAATTATAGGGAGGATTCGTTTATGAAAATAAAAGTTGCAGCAACACAAATGAAAATTTCTTGGAATATTGATGATAATATTAAAAAAGCTAAAAAAATGGTAGAAGTATGTGCTAAAAAAGGTGCTAATATTATTTTATTACAAGAACTTTTTAAAACGCCTTATTTCTGTCAGACAGAAAATTATGATTATTTTTCTCTAGCAGAAGAGATAGAGTCTTCGATGTTAATAAAAGAATTTCAAAAAGTAGCAAAGGAAAATAATGTTGTTTTGCCAATTAGCTTATTTGAGCGATCAGGCAATAATTATTTTAATTCTTTGGTTATGATTGATGCTGATGGTACCAATTTAGGTCTTTATCGTAAAACTCATATTCCAACAGGAGCATGTTATGAAGAAAAATTTTATTTTTCTCCTGGTGATACTGGATATAAAGTATTTAATACAAAATTTGGTAAGGTTGGTATAGGTATTTGTTGGGACCAATGGTTTCCTGAAACAGCTAGAATATTAACATTACAAGGAGCAGAGATTTTACTGTTTCCAACAGCGATAGGAACTGAACCAATTTTGCCTCAAGATAGTATGTTACATTGGCAAAATGTTATGAGGGGGCATGCAGCGGCAAATATTATTCCTGTGGTTGCTTCTAATAGAGTTGGTCAAGAGGTTCAAGACAATTCAACAATGACTTTCTATGGGTCTTCGTTTATCTCTGGTCCTGATGGTGAAATTATTAATTCTTTGAATCGTGAAGAAGAAGGGTATTTGATTGCTGAATTTGATTTAGATGAAATTAATAAAAAACGGCGTTATTGGGGAGTTTTTCGCGATCGCCGTCCAGAAATGTACGAAACAATTATGTATTTAGATGGAAAAGCACATAAGTAAAATTAAAAGCATCATTCAAACGATGCTTTTTATTTCTTGAAAATGTTGTTTGGCCATAGTATAATTAATACGTGGTAAAAGATGGAGAATAATATGAAAACTAAAGTTGGAATTGTCGGTTTATGTGGACAATCAATTTTCATGCGGATTAATCATTTCCATAAGCCAGAAGAAACGCTTCATGCTTCTGATGTTCATCAAGAAGTGGGGGGGAAAGGTTATAATCAAGCTGTTGCAGTGAAAAGGCTAGGGGGAGAGCCCTACTTTTTGAGTGCAGTTGGCAATGATACCTATGGTAACAATTGCTGTGATTACTTAACTAATCAAGGAATCAAACATGGTATTATAAAAAAACCAGGGAAAACGGCTTTAGCGGTAATTCTTCGCGATAAAAATGGAAACAATCAAGTGACGGTTTATCCGGGTAACACGCTCGAAGAAAAAGATTTGCCCATATTTTTTAAAGAAGGGAATGACTTTGATTTTTTACTTTTAAATCAAGAGATTCCTCCAACTGTTTTGAATAGTGTTCTTGAATGGGCTAAAAAAAACAAGATAAAAGTTATTCTTAATCCCGCACCAGTAACTTCATTTACATCGCAAATTATACAATATGCATGGCTTATTACTCCTAATTGGCATGAAGTCAGGGAATTATTCGCTCTTAATGAGGTCCATCATTTAGATGATTTAATTTCTGTACTGCCAAAACTTAATTTTCCAAGAATGGTTGTAACACTGGGAAAAGAGGGGGCTTTAGTACTAGAAGAAGGTAAGGTTCATCATTTACCGGCGATAAAAGTGAAAGTAGTTGATACTACAGGTGCAGGAGATATCTTCAATGCGGCTTTAGTGGTGGGATTAGGAGAAAAAATGACATTATTAGAAGCAACAAAGTTTGCCCTTAAAGCTTCAGGACTTAGTGTAACCAAAGATTATGTAATGCCATCGATTCCATATCGAGAAGAAATAATAAAATGATTTATACACTAGTTTGATAAAGTAAAATCGTTTTTTTCATTGTAAATCAAAAGCGAGTATGTTATAATGAGTTGTGTTAACAAATAAAAATAAAAGGAGCGTCAAGCATGATTTATAAAACGATTAAAAATTACAAAGAGGCGAGCAAAGACTTTTTAGAAAATGAAAAGCAATTTCATTTGGGAGTAATTCCTACTGAGCAGTCGAATCCATTAACAAAAAACATGAGTTACATCATTGCTCAAAATACTGCCGAAGGGATTAAAACAATTTTATCAGCAGATGTAAATATTCCATCTGTAACTAAAAAGGCTTTTGAAACTCCAGAATTTAAAAGATTTGTTGATGATATATATAAAGCTATTATAAACAAGAAAAAGATACTTTTCTCGAGTGTTGGTGCCAGTGGAAGAATGGCGCTACAACTAGATGCTACATGGCGAAAATTCTGGACAGAATTAGGCTTAAAATTACCAGTTAGAAGATCACAATTGATTGAAATAAGTGAAATCACGGATAGCTTGATGACTGGTGGGGACAGAGCGCTTGTTAGAGCAGTTGAAAACTTTGAAGATTATATGACTTTTGGTCGTCAACAAGTTGTTGAAGCAGGTGTAGGACCTGGTGACGTTGTTGTTGGTTTAGCAGAGTGTGGTTTATCAGCTAGTATAAATGGCTCTGTTTTAGAAGCCATTGAAAGAGGTTGTACAACATATTATATATTCTGTAATCCAGAAGAAATTCTTTGTAAGCACCTTGACCGAGTAAGAGTTGTTTTTGAAAGAAAAGACATCATTAAAATACCTCTATTCGTGGGTAATATGGCTGTTGCTGGTTCAACAAGAATGCAAGTTACCACAGTTGAATTATTAGCTGTTGGAGCAGCAATGGAAGTTGCTAGCTGGCGTTGGCTAAAAGAAAATTTAAGCGAAAAAGAATTAGAAGCAATCGGCTCAAAAGCATTAGAATTAAGTGAATATTCAGATGAATTCCAAAAATTATTGGATAAACTATCAAAAGGAGAAGCCTTAAAAGGTCTAGCTTCTGCGGTTGATTTGGAAACAGAAACGTATAATCAAAATGGTTTGGTTACTTATGTTACTTCAGAGTATTTTATCGATATCATGACAGATACTACAGAACGTCAACCAACATTCACATTACCACCATTTAGAAAATTCAATGATAAAGTAAGTCCAATTAGTTGGGCATATATTAAAAACCCTTTATATCCAAATGAGGTTGCTTGGCAACATGTTTTCCGTCGACCAATCAAAGGTTTAGAATGGACAGTTGAAGACTATATTAGAATGAAAGCAGCACAAGACATCATCAATAAACCACCAAAAGTTGGCGCAACAGAAGTAACAGATTATGTTATTGGTAATGAAGATGATCCATCTCGTTATTCACGTAAGCCATCTAGATTAATTTGCATTGATATCAATGGCTCTGCAAATGAAAAATCGGTGGAATGGTTCAAAAAAAATGCTCTTAAGTTTAGCGAAGGTGTAGCAATCCGCTTAGGTCATATTCCAAGCAATAAAATTGCAGAACATGAAATCCACATTCCTGTTGACCTACCTAATACAATAATGGATTTACTTCCTCATTTAATGGTTAAATTGACATTCAATTTATTAAGCACAGCGACAATGGCAAAAATGGGAAGAGTGTGGGGAAATTGGATGGTTCAAGTTCTACCAACAAATAAAAAATTAATCGACCGTAGCACAAGAATTATTTCTTTCATTTCAGGACTTCCTTATGAAAAAGCAAACGAAGAATTCTTCTATTCTTATTACAATCGTAAGCCTGAAGATGAATATCGCGAATCATATGTTATTGAAACGTTAAAACGTTTAGGTTTCGAACAAAAAGATAAAATTAAGTAATTATTATTTAACTACCGCTTTCAAGCGGTAGTTTTTTAATAGAAAAACATAAATATTTTTAAAAAAAGCATTCCCAAAAAGGTTATAATTATATAAAGGTATAGGTTTTTTAAAAAGAATTTGCTATAATACACCTATGTGTAAAAAAAAGAAAAACGGATGATTGTAAAAGAATTTCTGTATTGGCATTTGATGAAGATAAAGAAGTATTTATCGATGCCAATTACATCGGAAAAGTATGGATAAACATCAAAAAAAGCACTTTTTATACTATCACTTGTTATAAATTAATACACAAAATATAATGGTTGAGGAGTTTTTTATGAAAAAAATATTCGCGCTAGGATTATTCATTATTTTATTATTTAGTGTTGGGGGTTGTAAACCGGTTGAAGAACCAAAAGACCCAAACGATGTATTTAATGGCTTACCAAGTCTAGATGGATTGATATTAGAAGATGAAGAAAAAATTATTGAAGTTCGTAATCAATATGAAACCTTATCTTCTGAAGATAAAAGCAAAATAACAATTCATAATTTAGAAAAATTAACTGAATTGGAAGCTAAAATAGAAGAATTGAAATTAGAACAAGCTAAAGAGATTGAAGCGAAAGATTTTCAAATAGCAGTAGCAAAAATACCTTCTTTAAATGACATTTCTCTTGATGATGAAGCCTATATTGCTTCTATTCGTAGTTATTATAACGATTTGGCAAGTGATATTAAGGTATTGGTAGAAGAAGCATTGCTTACTTTGGAAAAAGCAGAGGAACAATTGCTTATCCTTCATGAACAGAATAAACAAGCGAAAGCTCAAAAAATTATTGATGATATTTTGGGATTACCGACTTTGGAATCAATAACTATTGCTGATTATGATGTAGTAGAGAATATCATTGATGAATATGACGCCCTACCTAATGATATTCAATTACTGGTTGACCAATCTTATTTACAAATATTAATGAGGTATCATAATCGTTTGGTTGGTCTTTTAGAAATAGCAAATTTTGTTGCAAAATTGCATGAATTACCACCAATTAGTCAATTGACACTTGCTGATGAGACTAGGGTTGTATCATTGCGTAATCAATTCAATGAATTAGCAACATGGCAAAAAAATGCAGTAGAATTTGATGATTTATTATTACTTGAAGATTATGAATTAGAAATTCAAGAATTAATTAAAGAGGATTTGAACCAAAGAACTCCACAAGCTATGGAGGATTTGAAAGTATATTTAGAGGATTATATTCCTGATGAAATTATAGAGAATGTTGACTTCTTTACCAGTTATGTAATTAATGGAGTCGATTTAACGCTATTTTGGTCGACAGGAGATAGTTCTATTAACTATCTTGGTCAAGTAGTAAAACCAGCAAAAGATCGTAATGTTACCATTACAGTAAGAATTACCAGAGGGAAGTATTTAGAAACATATAGCAAAAATGTGATTGTGAAAGGAGTTGGTGAAATAGTGATGCCAGATTTTGAACCAGGTAAGAAAATTACCTTCGCTTACATGCGTAACAAAGACGGAAATCAAGATGTACTTTATAACCGTGACTACAATATGCTTGATGTTATTAATTATTCATTTGCAAAGATTTCTGGTGGTAAACTAAGTGTTTCGGGATTAACCAATCTAAATAATGTCTTAACATTAAGGCAAAAAGGAATACGGGTTGTGATTGTAGTCGATGGTGTATCCAATGATACCGCCAATGCTTTTAATATTATGTCTGCCTCTCCAATCAGTCGTAAGGTCTTTATTAATTCTGTTATGGAAGTAATAGATTTATATCAATTGGATGGTCTTGATTTGGACTGGGAAATTAATGTTAATACGACTAATTTTAATCTTTTATGTAAGGAACTGCGAGAAGCTTTTGATAAGTATAATCGAAAATTAATTTTAAGTGCTGCTGTAGGTGTGGCAACAAATGCCTTTGATGCGAGAACATTAGCAAATTATCTTGATTATTTACATATTATGACCTATGGTATGGGTAGTACTTCTAGAGTAACTCATGAAACGGCTCTATACTCGGGTTCAGGAGTAACTTATTCAGTAGATTATGCTGTTAATAAATATTCTAGTCAAGGCTTTCCAAAGAGTAAAATGACTTTTGGAATTCAGTTTTACGTAAGAATGGGAACAGTGAGTGGAAACCCTGTCAACCCATTTGGTTTGCCAATGACAAGTGCTCGTTCTATCGGTTATGCATCGTTCCTATCGAATTACTTTAACGCGAACCAACAATATCAATACTTTGATCCAAATACAAGTTCTTATTATTGGTATGATGGAACGACCTATGCTTCTTATGATAATCAACAATCGGTGAAATTAAAATGCCAGTACGCCGAAAATCAAGGCTTGGCAGGTGTCATGTATTGGGATTATGGCCATGATTTAACGGGAACATTACTAAGCGCAATTTATCAAGAATTTAATAATTAGTGCATGAAAAAAGCAAGACTTATCGGTCTTGCTTGTTTTTTTGATAAATGATTAAATTTTTTTGTTTTCCTACTCTGATAACACATTCTAAATCGGTTAGAATCTTTAAGGCTATTTGTGCTTTGCGCTGATTTATTGGTGATAATTGTTGATAATCTTTAGAAGTAAAGTGGAGAGGAAGATTACTAGGAAGAAACGCTTGGTAATCAAAAGGCGAATTGAAATAAACTTCATCAATTAATTCTGTTGGGATGCGATTATACCTACTAGAGCCTCTTTTTTTATCCGTGCTCCAACCATTTAAGTAACGATATTCTTCCATATTCATTAACAATAGACATATTCTTAAATTGGGATGGTTTAAATAGGGATTGATTTTGTATAGCTCAAAAATAGCATCGTAAATTGTTCCCTTTTTTGGACTCTTTCTTTTACTAGAAATTTCGCCAGTATTTTCATCTATCCAGTAAAGCCATTTTATATGAGGAATAGGATATACAATTGTAACGCGGTAGTTTGGTAAAAAGAAATCGAGTTTTTTTCTTAGCTTATTAAAGGAACGCGTTTGGATTTCAACAATCTCTTTTTCTTTTAGAATATCGGCATAAAATGGTCCTATTTTTATTTCATGGTAACTGATATCGTTCTCAAAATAATGTTTAATAATTCGATGTAATAGCTTTTCTTGCAAGGTTCCAATTTTTTTTGTTACATCATTACTGTTAACTAATGAAGCGGTAATAGCAAAGAATTTTTTTTCATTCATAACAAAGATCCTTCTTGTTAATTTCATTATAGCAAAAATGGTGTTTTATGCCAAGCACATTCTATTTGTCACTGAAATATTCACTTGACAAAATCCGTGCTTTAGAGTATTATAATAAGGTAAAAAGAAAGACAAAGATAGAGAAAGTAGTAACCGCAAAAATTTTTAGAGAGCTAGTGGTGGTGGAAAACTAGCAAAAGTATGCCTTTATGAAAATCACTCTGGAGTTGCAGGCTGAAAATAGTAAGCTGTGCCGGTATCCCCCGTTATTAGGATAGCATATGTCAGTATGTAAAAAGGTGGTATAATGAAATCCGAACTTTCATCCTTTTTAGGGTGGGAGTTTTTTTATTAAATAGGAGGGAAGTATGTATAAAAAAGTACCAACAAATTTAAATTTTGTTGAAAGAGAAAAAACAGTACGGGATTTTTGGAAAGAAAATAAGATTTTTGAAAAGAGTATTTCTGAAAAAGAAGGAAATAGAAATTATACATTTTATGATGGTCCACCAACAGCAAATGGAAAACCGCATATAGGACATGTTCTAACAAGAGTAATCAAGGATATGATACCTCGATACCATGTTATGAAAGGAGCTTATGCATTAAGAAAAGCTGGATGGGATACTCATGGCTTACCAGTAGAAATTGAAGTAGAAAAATCTTTGGGAATTGATGGCAAAGAGCAAATTGAAGAATACGGAATCGCCCCATTCATTGAAAAATGCAAGGAAAGTGTATGGAAATACAAAGCAATGTGGGAAGATTTTTCTGATATTGTAGGTTATTGGGTAGATAATGAAAATCCTTACGTTACCTACCATAATGAGTATATTGAATCAGTTTGGTGGAGTTTAAAAAAGGTTTGGGATAGAAAATTATTATATAAAGGTTACAAGATTACTCCCTATTGCCCTCGTTGCGGAACTCCGCTTTCATCTCACGAAGTAGCACAGGGGTATAAAGATGTAAAAGAAGAATCGGCTATTGTTAAATTCAAATTGGAGGAGGAAAATGCCTATTTTCTTGCATGGACAACAACTCCTTGGACACTACCATCTAACGTAGCGCTTTGTGTAAATCCTACAACGACTTATGTAAAAGCAAAAAAGAATGGTGAAGTCTATTATATGGCAGAAGCTTTGCTAGAGAAAGTACTAGAAAGCGATTATCTTGTATTAGAAAAAATGTTAGGAAAAGACCTAGAGTATAAATATTATGAACCTCTATTTCACTTTAGTGAAAAAGCAAAGAATGCCTTTTTTGTTACCTGTGGTGATTTTGTTACCTTAGAAGATGGAACAGGAATTGTTCATATGGCTCCAGCGTTTGGTGAAGATGACTATAATGTTGGTAAAAAATACGGTTTAAAAATGGTGCAATATGTCAATGCTCGGGGAGAATTAACGGAAGAAACCGATTGGGCGGGAATGTTCTGTAAGAAAGCTGATAAATTAATCTTAAAAGATTTGAAAGAACGGGGACTGTTATTTAAAGTTTACAAGTATGAACATAGCTATCCTCATTGTTGGCGTTGTGTTTCCCCACTAATCTATTATGCTCGTGAATCTTGGTTCATTAAGATGACAGATGTAAAAGAGGATTTGATTAGAAACAATAATACGATAAACTGGATTCCTGAAAGCATTGGTAAGGGGAGATTTGGTGATTGGTTAGAAAATATTCAAGACTGGGGTATTAGTCGTAACCGTTATTGGGGAACTCCGCTTCCAGTTTGGGAGTGCCAATGTGGTCATAAACATGTAATTGGTTCTATTAGCGAGTTAAGAGAAATGTCTAATAACTGTCCTGAATATATTGAACTTCATCGTCCATATATTGATGCTGTAACGATTACTTGTCCTAAATGTGGGCAAGAAATGCATCGAGTAGAAGAGGTAATTGACTGTTGGTATGATTCAGGGGCAATGCCATTTGCTCAATGGCATTATCCATTTGAAAATCAAGAAATGTTTAAAGAGCAATTCCCTGCTGATTTCATATCGGAAGCTGTTGACCAGACAAGAGGATGGTTTTACTCATTACTAGCAATATCAACACTCGTTTTCAACAAAGCACCATATCGTAATGTGATTGTCTTAGGCCATGTTCAGGATGAGAGCGGACAAAAAATGAGTAAATCAAAGGGAAATGCCGTTGATCCTATGGAAGTCTTGGCTGAATTTGGTGCGGATTCTATTCGTTGGTATTTTTATGAGAATAGTGCTCCGTGGCTTCCTAATCGTTTCCATAAAGATGCAGTTGTTGAAGGACAAAGAAAATTCTTAAGGACATTATGGAATACCTATGCATTTTATGTCCTATATGCAGAGATTGATCAATTTGATCCAACGAAGTATGATTTAAAATACGAACAACTTTCAGTAATGGATAAATGGCTATTATCTAAACTAAATACAGTTGTGAAAGAAGCAGATAACAATCTTGCTAACTATAAGATTACTGAAACAGCAAGAATCTTACAAGATTTCGTTGATGAAATGAGTAATTGGTATGTTCGTCGTTCTCGTGAACGCTTCTGGGCTCAAGGAATGGAACAAGATAAGATTAATGCTTATATGACTTTGTATACAGCACTAGTAACCATTGCTAAGGTAGCTGCACCGATGATTCCATTTATGACTGAAGATATTTATCAAAATTTGGTAAGAAGTGTCGATAAAAAAGCAAAAGAAAGTATTCATCTATGCAATTATCCAACTCCAGTTTTAGAATGGATTGATAGGGATTTAGAGAATAATATGGAATCAGTATTAGATATTGTTGTAATGGGACGAGCGGTTAGAAATAATTGTAATATAAAGAATCGTCAACCAATCAGCAAAATGTATGTGAAAACGGCAAAACCATTAGAAAAATTCTATGTAGAGATTATTGAAGAAGAATTGAATGTGAAAGAAGTTTTATTTACAGATAGTATAAGTTCATTCATATCTTATAGTTTTAAGCCAAACTTTAAGACTGTTGGTCCGAAATATGGTAAATATATCAATGATATAAAGAGCGCATTACTGGAAATAGATGGAGTTCAAGCAAAAAGGGAACTAGACTCTACAGGTAGTTTAAAGCTGAAAGTGAAAGATATTGATGTTGAATTAGTCAAAGAAGACCTACAAATTGAAGTTATCCAACAAGAAGGATTTTCAGCGTTATCTGATAATTATATAGCCGTTGTTATGGATATAAGATTGACACCAGAATTAATTGAAGAGGGTTTTGTTCGAGAAATTATCAGTAAAATTCAAACAACGCGAAAAGAGTCTGATTTCAACGTAATGGATTACATTGAAATCTATGTTTCTGGTAATGATAAAATTAAAGAAATTATGGAAAAGAATATCGATAGTATTAAACGAGATGTTCTGGCAATCACAGTACATTTTGATAAAGATATTGAATCATCAAAAGAATTCAATATCAATGGAGAAAATGTGAAGATTGGTTTGAAACAATTACGCTAAGATTTGAATTTTATAATTTTAAAAAACAGATGCTTCCTAATATACAAATTTTATCAAGGGAAGTAGTTAAAATACTTTGTTCACCACCACGGATAATCATTCAGAGGATAAGCAAGACCAGATAAGTATGGTTTTGCTTTTTTTGTTTAGGGAGTGACAAAGCAATATTTCACAACAGACATTTAATAATCAGGCCTTAACATCAGCATTTGTGATTGTCCTAGCTAGCAAAATAAAAAACAGATTAAAAAAATATCTTGATTTACAGGAAAAAATTTGCTATAATAATGAGGGCGCCAAAGAACGCGCAATAAGAAAATGAATCTTCCCTATGGAAGATTTTTTTATATAATGAGGAGGAATCATATGGCAAAGTACATTTTTGTTACTGGAGGTGTTGTTTCCAGTTTAGGAAAAGGGATTACAGCATCTTGTATAGGAAGACTATTAAAAAATAGAGGTTTGAAAGTCTTTATGCAAAAATTTGATCCCTACATCAATGTTGATCCAGGAACAATGAGTCCTTACCAACATGGAGAAGTTTTTGTGACCGATGATGGCGCAGAAACGGATTTAGATTTGGGCCATTATGAACGCTTTATCGATGAAAACTTATCAAAAGATTCCAATATTACTTCTGGAAAAATTTATAAAACAGTTATCGAAAAAGAGCGACGTGGCGAATATAATGGTGGTACAGTACAGGTAATTCCTCATGTTACTAATGAGATTAAAAATAAAATTCGTAGTGCTGCTGAACATTCACAGGCGGATGTTATCATTACAGAAATTGGTGGAACTGTTGGTGATATTGAATCACAACCCTTTTTAGAAGCAATCAGACAGTGGCGTCGTGAAGTCGGTTATGAAAACACATTTTATATTCATACGACATTGGTTCCTTTTTTACGTTCTGCAAATGAAATAAAAACAAAACCGACCCAACATAGTGTAAAAGAATTAAGGTCGTTGGGAATTCAACCAGACATGATAGTTTTACGTTCGGAAGTTGATATTGATAACGGATATCGCGATAAAATTTCCTTGTTCTGTGATGTTGATAGAGATGCTGTTGTTATTGCCAAGGATGTTAATATTCTTTATGAAATGGTTTGCGAATTGGAAAAGCAGAAAGTGGATCAGTATATTTGCCATCATTTTAGATTTGAAACAGCTCCTATAAACATGAAAGAATGGAATGAATTAATTAAAAAGGTTAAAAAATTACAGGGTGAAGTTAAAATTGCGTTAGTAGGAAAATATACAGATTTACGCGATGCTTATTTATCTATCAGTGAAGCATTAAAACATGCTGGTTATTATTTTGGGAAAAAAATAAATATCGACTGGATTAATTCTGAAAAGGTAAATTCAGAAAATGTAGCTGAATTATTGCAAAATGCACATGGAATTTTAGTTCCTAGTGGTTTTGGCCCTCGGGGAATTGAAGGTAAAATTCTAGCATGTAATTATGCTCGCAAACACAAAATCCCTTATTTTGGTATTTGTTTAGGGATGCAAATTGCTGTTATTGAATATATGCAAAACGTTGTTGGCTTGAAAAATGCCAATTCGACCGAGTTTGATGAAAAGGCGAAAGATCCAGTCATTGATTATTTACCAGAACAATATAAGAATATTTCATTAATAGGTACCATGCGTCTAGGCTTATATGATTGTAAGATTAAAAAAGATACTCGCGCTTATCACGCTTATCAGAAAACAGAAATAAAAGAACGCCATCGTAATAATTATGAACTCAATAATCAATACTTAGAAGTTTTAGAAAAATCTGGAATGATTGCTTCAGGAATAAATCCTCAAACAAACCTTGTAGAAATAGTGGAAATTGTGGCTCATCCTTGGTTTGTCGCTTGTCAGTTTCATCCTGAATTTTTATCACGACCACAACGAGCACATCCTTTGTTCGTTGGATTTCTTGAAGCTTGTATAAAAAAACAAAAATAAATTTAGAGCGCTCATAAAATCAAGCGCTCTTTTTATAACATTTTTAATTTTTACTGAATTAAAATATAATATAACTAGAAAAAACCACGAATATAATGTATAATAGATAGAAGGTGAAATTGATGGATAATACAAAAGATAAATTGCCAAAACATATTGCCATAATCATGGATGGTAATGGTACCTGGGCAAAAAAACGAGGATTGTCACGAAATCTAGGACATCGAAAAGGTGTTCAGACTTTAATTAATACGATTAAATATTGCCAACAAATTGGCATAGAGTACTTAACTGTTTTTGCCTTTAGTACAGAAAATTGGTCAAGGCCAAAAGAAGAAGTTGACTATTTGATGAAATTACCCGAACAGTTTTTGGAAACCTATCGTAAGACAATGTGTGATAATGGTGTAAGATTTCGGGTAATTGGTCGTAAAGATAATCTTAAAGCAGATCTTCTAAAGAAAATTAAAGAATTAGAAATAGAAACAGAAGAAAATAATAACATTCATTTTACACTGGCTTTCGATTATGGGGGAAAAGATGAAATTGTTAACGCAGCTAAAAAGATAGCAATAGATGTAAAAGAAAATAAAATTAAGCTCGAAGATCTTGATGAAAATTTGTTTTACCATTATTTATATACAAAGGATTTACCTATGGTCGACTTGTTGATTAGAACAAGCAACCAAATAAGAATCAGCAATTTTATGCTTTGGCAGATTGCCTATAGTGAATTGTATTTTACGGATACTTTATGGCCAGACTTTAGAAGAAGAGATTTGGATAAAGCTATCGATGAATATCAAAAGCGTAATCGTCGCTTTGGAGGACTTTAATGAAACAAAGAACAATAACGGCTTTTTTCATGATTATTACCTTATTACCCTTAGCGGTAATTGACCATCCAATTGCCGAGTGGGGATTTTTTGCTGTGGCGATTGCCTTTAGTATCATAGGAACCTATGAGTTAATTAATATGATGTATCAGAAATCATCATCGATGAAAACATTCCGCTATTTTGTTCCATTATTTTCTGGTGTAATTACTGCACTCGCTTGTCTAGCAACTAAAGAATCAGGAGAGATAAGGTTTTTCAATGAATATTTTATTTATCATTTATATGTATTAATAGCTTTCCTAACATTTAGTGCAATCACCTTAGGATTATTAATTTTTAAACCGCATACAACGACCAAAGAGGTTTTCGGCTGTCTTGCCAGCTTGGTTTATGCTGGTTTGATTTTTGGTTATGCGATGAGTATTAGGTACTTAAAACCGATCAACCTGAATCAAACATTGGTTGAATTAAATGGAGTAAAGAGTTTTATCTATGTTTATTCTATCGTAGTTGCTACTGATTTGTTTGCTTATTTCATTGGTATCAAATTTGGCAAGCATAAATTATGTCCCGAAATAAGTCCTAAAAAATCAATTGAAGGTTCAATTGCAGGTTCTATTGCAGGTGTTGTAGTCGGAACAACTACGGCTTTTTTAATGAAAATCGTAAATCCAGAAGCAAATGAAATTTTCTTAACTGTATTAGTGGTTTTGGGATTATCAGCATTTTTATCGATTACGGTTCAAATAGGAGATTTAATCGCTTCAAAAATAAAAAGAGGCTATCAGATAAAAGATTTTTCTAATTTGTTTCCAGGACACGGTGGTATTCTTGATCGTTTCGATAGTTTATTATATGCAGGTATTTGGTTTTACTTGATTGTTCAAATAACTGAATTATTACTGATGGGAGCTTAAAATGAAAAATATATTTTTGCTAGGGGCAAGTGGTTCAATTGGACAACAAACCTTGGCTATAATTAGAAATAGCAAAGAATATTCTTTAAAGGCAATATCGGTAGGATATAATATCGATGCTGCTATTGCTATCATCGATGAATTTAAGCCGGAGTTTGTCAGTGTTGCTTGCCAGAAAGATAAAGAATATTTACAAGTAAAATATCCTCAGATTAAATTTTCCCATGGAGAGCAAGGGCTAATTGATGTTGCTACTTATGGTGATGATGAAGGATTGTTAGTGAATGCACTTGTTGGAATCGTGGGTTTAGCACCAACAATTGCAGCTATTAAGAAGAAAAGAGATATTTTACTGGCTAATAAGGAAACACTGGTAGTAGGTGGAGAATTGGTTATGACCCTTGCCAAACAGTATAAGGTGAATATTTTTCCAATTGATAGTGAACATAGTGCTATTTACCAATGCCTCTTATCAGGGAATAAACAAGATGTTGCCAATCTAATTATCACTGCAAGCGGAGGAGCTTTACGCAACAAAACCAGAGCAGAGCTAATTGATATTACGGTTGAAGAAGCCTTACAGCATCCAAATTGGTCTATGGGAAAGAAAATCACTATCGATTCCGCAACCATGGTCAATAAAGGATTAGAAGTAATAGAAGCCCATCATTTGTTTCAAATGCCTTACGAGAAAATCAAAACGATTCTTCATCCCGAAAGCATTATTCATTCGATGGTAGAATATAATGATAGTTCTGTCATTGCCCAGATGTCATATCCTAATATGATGTTACCCATTCAGTATGCATTGACTTATCCTCGTCATATAGAAAATGAGAATTTGAAAAAACTGAATTTATCCAGCATAAAAAATTTAACTTTTCAAGAAATGGATTTTTCAAGATTTCCTATGTTGGAATTAGCATATCGAGTAGGAAAAAGCGGTGGATTACTGCCTACAGTATACAATGCAGCCAATGAAGCAGCGGTTGATTTATTTATAAGGAAAAAAATAAGGTTTCTTGATATTGAAAAAATCATTTTTGAAATGGTTGAAAAATACCAAGACAATAATGAGATGGCAATCACTTTAGATAAGATATTAAAGATAGATAAAAAAGTGAAAAAAGATGTTTATCAAGCATATGAGGTGGCTTAGTGGATTATATTATTGGTTTAATTGCATTTGTTTTTGTTTTAGGAGTTATCGTTTTAGTTCATGAAGGTGGGCATTATTTCTTTACTAAAAGAGCGAACATTTTATGTCGTGAATTTGCTTTTGGTATGGGACCTATTATATGGAAAAAGAAAAAGGGAGAAACTCTGTATACCATTAGAGCATTTCCCATTGGTGGTCTTTGTGCGATTGCAGGGGAGGAATTAGAAAATGATCCTTTTAAAAATCGAGAGACCATTAAATTAAAAATTGAAGACGGAAAAATTACTGGATTTTATCTAGATGTAGAGGATATAAAAATAGATTATCCAATCTATAAAATTATTAGTTATGATATTTTTGATCCTGAAGAAACCGGTTTTCTTTATATGGAAGTTGTCGATGGGGAGATGATTACCAAGTATCCAGTTGATCCTCAAGCAATAATTTACGAAAAGAAAAGCGAGTTTCAAATCGCTCCATATAACAGAACTCTTAATGCGAAAACAAAAAGAGAAAGAGCGATGGTTATGTTTGGGGGACCATTAATGAATTTTCTACTCGCTCTTGTTGTATTCTTTTTAGCGGGTTTAATTCAAGGATTTGCCAATTATGATTCTTCTGTAGTGGATAATTTGACTGAAGAAACACCAGCATATATTGCTGGGTTGCGAGATGGAGATGAAATCATCAAACTTGAAAGTAGTACCATTGTTCAGGAAGTTAAAGTCTGGGAAGATATTTCTCAGTTTATGGATGATTACCAAGCTTTAGGTGAATTATCATTGATAAAAGTAACCTATCTTCGTGATAATGCGGAAAAAACAACAACCTTAACACCGGCTGTATATGTATATAATGGTGGATTTGTTGGAGATTATACCATTACTAATAAAGTAGTCGTATTGCTGGTATCTAAAGTAGAAAACAATCTGGCAAATAATGTTGAGTTGTTGGCTGGCGATCAAATTGTTGAAATTGAGGGGCAAGCGGTAACTTCTTGGGGAGATGTTTACCACGTCTTTGAAAATTATAGTGGTGAAGAAGAAAATTGGTTGCGTTTAAAAGTAATACGTGAAGGCAAGGAAAAGGAAATAAAAATCAAACCATACAGTAAGACTTTATTGGAAAAGCAAACGACTACTTCTGGTGAAGCAATTCCGGCAGTTAAAGTGGCGATGGGAATTTCTCCAACCTATAAATTTTCTTTAATCAAGAGTTTTAGTTATAGTGGAAAAAGAACTCTAGCATCATTTACGGCAATTATCGATACCTTTGATTTATTGTTTAGTGGGGATGTGGGTATTCAAAACTTATCCGGACCTGTTGGTATTTTCAGTCTAACAAAAAATGTGGCTTCTCAAGGAATAGCCCCAATTCTTAATTTGACGGGGTTACTAAGCGTTAATATAGGGCTACTTAATTTGTTGCCAATCCCTGCACTTGATGGAGGAAGACTTCTCTTTTTAGCTTATGAGGCAATTACAAAGAAAAAACCAAATCAAAAGGTTGAGGTAGCATTGATTACCATTACCATGCTGCTATTATTTGGATTAATGATCGTGGTAACATTTGGTGATATATTAAGATTATTAGGAATAAGAGGTTAACATATGAAACAATCATTATTATTCGTTCCCACATTAAGGGATATGCCTAAAGAAGCTGAAGTTGTTAGTCACAAAATTTTGCTTCGAGGTGGTTATGTAAAGCAAAGCACAGCAGGTGTATATTCTTATTTGCCTTTGGGGTATAAAATCATTAAAAAAATTGAAAATATTATTCGTGAGGAATTAGATAAAATAGGTTGTAGTGAATTATTAATGCCAGCGTTGCAATCTAAAGATTTATGGGTTGAGAGTGGGCGTTGGGAAGCTTATGGTAAAGAGCTAATGCGTCTTAAAGATCGACATGAGCGAGATTTTTGTTTGGGACCAACTCATGAAGAAGTTGTAACGAGTATTGTTCGTGATTTCATCAATAGTTACAAGAAGCTTCCTTTGGCTTTGTATCAAATTCAAACAAAATTCAGGGATGAATTCAGACCAAGATTTGGCTTAATGCGCGGTCGTGAGTTCATCATGAAAGACTTGTATACTTTTCATGCAACACCAGAAGATTTAGATGAATGGTATTTAAAAGTTAGAAAAGCATACCAGAACATTCTCGATCGAATGGAATTACATTATCGTATTGTCAGTGCCGATAGTGGAAATATTGGTGGTTCTTCTAGTGAAGAGTTCATGATTTTGTGCGATATTGGTGAAGATACGATTGTCTACAGCGATGAGAGTGAATTTGCCAGTAATTTTGAACTCTATAACCTTCAAGTTGGCGATCCTTCACCTGATGGAAAAGGACATATTTTGCATGCAAAGGGAATTGAAGCCGGGCATATTTTTAAACTCGGCACGAAATATTCATCGCCGATGAAAGCAAATTTTATCGATAAAGATGGAATCACAAAACCGATCATTATGGGCTGTTATGGTATGGGGATTAGTCGTTTATTAATGGCAATTCTGGAACAACATTATCGCGATGAAAAGGCGATTTGGCCACGAGAAGTTCGTCCATTTGATGTCCATATTTTACCTTTAGATAAAGAACAAACAGCAAATTATGACATTGCTTTAGAAGTTTATGATAAACTAAATAAAGCTGGATATGATTGCTTATTCGATGATCGCCAGGAGAGTCCAGGAGTAAAGTTTAAAGATGCTGACTTGATTGGTGTTAGAAATAGAATTGTTGTTGGTCGTAGAGCTAGTGAAGGAATCTTTGAATTTAAAGATATAAAAGAAAATATCACAAAAGAAATTACTTTCTCTGAAATGATGTCAATGAACTTTAAACGATAAAAATTGGAGGGATTTATGAAAGGTTTTAAAAATGCAAATATTTATATTGAGGGAAAAGGGATTGTAAAGAGTTCTTTGGTTATTGAAAATGGCAAAATAGCTTCTTTTGACGAAACAAAAGATTTGATGACTTTGAGAGAAGATCTTATTGTTGTTCCCGGTTTTATTGATAAACACATTCATGGAGCGAACCATTCAGATGCTATGTATCCTAGTTTGGAGGATATTAAAAACATTTCCAAAACGATTGCTCGGGAAGGCGTGACATCATATATGCCAACAACGATGACACAAAGCGAGGAGAACATCGATAAAGCTTTGAAGAACATCAAAGAATACATCGAAAAAAAGAATAAGGATGGGGCATTTGTCTTGGGTACTCACCTTGAAGGACCGTTCATTTCGCCGAAGTTTAAAGGTGCTCAACCAGAACAATATATAGTTCCTTGCAGTGTTGAAAAGTTTATGCACTATCAAGCGGTGAGTGGAAATAATATCAAACAAGTCACCTTAGCGTACGAAGAAAATGGAAAAGATTTGTGTAATTATTTATTATCACAAGGAATTGTTGCCAGTATCGGGCATACAAACGCTACTGCTTTAGAAGTATTAGAAGCGGCTAAGAATGGAGTTACTTCTGCGACACACACATACAACGCTATGAAACCTCTTCATCATCGTGAAGCAGGTACAGTAGGAGGTGTGATGCTAGCTGATACGATTTACGCGGAATTGATTGCCGATTTAGTGCATGTTAGTCCGGAAGCTATTAAAGTGTTATGTAAAATTAAAGGATTAGATAAAATCGTTTTGGTAACAGATGGCATTGAATCAAAACATTTACCAGATGGTACCTATAGTTTAGGTGGCCAAGAAGTAACGGTTAAAGGAAGAGAAGCGCGTTTGGCTGATGGGACATTAGCTGGAAGCACACTAAAAATGAACCAAGCAATTAAGAACATTAAAAATGTTTTAGGAATAAATTTGGAGAAAGCTATAGACTTAGCAACCATTAATCCTGCAAGAAATTTACGAATTGACCATATAAAAGGTTCTATCGCTTTAGGAAAGCATGCTGATTTAACGGTTATCGATAAAGACTTAAATGTCTATATGACCATCAGCAAAGGAAACATCATTTATAATTCAATCTATTAAGGAGAAGTAAATGTTGGAAAATCAAAAAAAATATCAAGAATATGCAGTTTGGGTAAGAAGACAACTACATATGTATCCTGAAATAGGATATGAAATTGATAATACAGTAAAATTTATTTCTGGGGAACTCGATAAACTAGGTGTAAAGTATTACACAGGAATAGGGAAAAGTAGTATTGTTGCTATTCTCGGGGAAAAAACAAAAAAACCTACTATTGGTTTTCGTGCCGATGTAGATGCCTTGGAAATTGAAGAAAAGAATCAGATAGAATATCGATCAAAGATTAAGGGAAGAATGCATGCTTGTGGACATGATGTTCATGGTGCGATTCTTCTTACCTTGATTAAATATTTGGTAGAAGAAAAAGTTGAACTAAAAGGACAATTAAAGTTTATCTTTCAAGCAGCAGAAGAAGGACCAACATCCGGTGGCGAATTGGTTTGCCAAGATAAATTAATGGATGATGTTGATGTATTTCTTGCTTTTCATGTTGACCCATCGATAGCAGCAGGAAAAATCGGGATTAAATTTGGTGAATTTAATGCCAGTTGTGATGACTTTACTATTAAATTAATAGGAAAATCAGGGCACGCTGCTTATCCTCATCTATCAATTGATCCTATTCAAATGGCTGTAGAAGTATATCAATTGATTCAAAACATGAAAAATAGACAATTAGATCAGACTCAAAAAGCAGTGATTTCTATTTGTGTTATGGAAGCAGGAAAAGCATTCAATATTATTCCTGACTATGCTTATTTAAAAGGAACAGTAAGAACTTATAATAAAGAAATCAAAAAGAAAATTAAGAAACAAATAGAAGAGATTGTTAGAAATGTAGTAAATCTTCACCGAGGGGATTATGAACTAGAATACCGTGATGGAGTTATTCCAACAATTAATACACCAGAAGTTTGTGAAGTATTAAAACAGGTAGTTGTTGATACGATTGGAATAGATAACTACATAGAATTGGACACTGTTTCTATGGGAGTTGATGATTTCGCTTATTATGTTGATAAAGCAAAAGGGGCAATGATGAGTTTGGGGGTTCGCAATGAAGAAAAAGATTGCATTTATCCCCTACACAATTCTCGCTTTAACGTCGATGAGGATGTTTTTATAATCGGGGTAGAGGTATATTTAAAAGCTATTCTTCAATATATGAAATGATAGGATGATGGAATATGATTTATATACGCGAAACAGCTAGTGCTGTTTTGGGACTGGGATTATTATTTTTTATTATAAATGGGATGATTACGACGATTAATCCAAAAATCAGAGGCGCCATCCACTTAACGATTGGATTGATTTTCACGATATTATTCGTTTTGGCGTATTTCCTTGATAATTATGTTTATTTAATTTTTTGTCATCCACGAATATACATTATGTTTGCGGGGAGTTCTTTGCTATATACCATTATTATTCCCACTAGATTATTTTTGAAGGGAAATCGTGAAGGATTCAGTTTTAAGGGAAAGAAAATTATCTATACAACCGATAAAAACGAGTATATATATTTGGTTTATAAACATGGCACGCAAGTATTTCTCAAGGATAAAAAGGGAATTGTACTGAAAATGAAAAAAAGATCATTTGCTGATCAAATGATTGAAAAATGTAATCGAAAATATAAACTAACAGTACCGGAAGAACTAATTAAAAAATATGGTATAGTAACAATTACAAACAAAAAAAAGGAAGTCTATCATTGTTATATCATTGATATTAACACAGATTTAAATGATTTCGGTTTTACTAATTATAATAAATATGAATTGGTTCATATGGATTTTGCTTATTTAGATAAGCAAATCATTTTCAGATTGATGATAGAAGAAGAATTTAATGTTGTTTTATAAAACCCACTAGGAATTGCTAGTGGGTTTTGTGTTTTTATAAGTATTTTTCAACTTTACTTAGTAAGCGTTTTGGTATTTTCCCCAGAACTTCAATCTGATTTTCTTGGTAATCAATGGCTTTTGTATACCCAGAACCTTTTAGAAACTCAATAATTTTTTGTTCGTGATAAGGAACTTGAAGTTGAATTGTTATAAAGTCGTGTTCTAACTCCGTTTGAATCATTTCAATGAGTTTATCAATATTTTTATCGGTGATAGCACTAATTCTAATTGCTTTTTCATATTGAGGTTGAATGTATAGATAATCTTCAAGCAAATCGATTTTATTGAAAGCATAAATAGTAGGGATATTTTTAACGCCAATACTTTGTAATACTTGTTCAGTAGTTTCAATTTGTAATTTATAGTTATGATTAGTAGCATCGACAATATGGATAATTAAATCTGCTTCTTTGATTTCTTCTAGGGTAGATTTAAATGCTTCTACCAGGTGATGAGGCAATTTATTGACAAATCCAACGGTATCTGTTACTAAAAAGTGAAAATTCGTTTCGGTTTGGATAGCTCTTGTTGAAGTTTCCAGTGTTGTAAAAAGCATATCTTTTTCGAACACTGTTTTTTTTATCCCTTTTGAACGATGTAAAAGTGCATTCAAGGTACTAGATTTACCACTATTGGTATAGCCCACTAAACATACTATTTGCATGTTATTCGTCTTACGCGTTTTTCTTTGTTGTTTTCGTAAAAGAGTAACTTCTTCGAGTTCTTTTTTTAAGGCAGTGATTCGGTCAGTAGTAATACGGCGATCAAGTTCTAGTTTTGTTTCACCTGCTCCTCTTCCATGGGCAAAGCCACCACCGGTACCTCTTTGCCGCGAAAGACCTTTTCTTAGTCCCGTAAGGCGAGGAAGACTGTATTTTAATGTTGCTATTTCTACTTGCATCATGGCTTCTTTCGTTTTTGCCCGACGTTTGAAAATTTCTAGAATGATGAAGGTGCGATCGTAAATGGTAATTTCCAATGCTTCTTGCAGATTGGTGATTTGTAAAGGAGTTAATTCATCGTTGAATACTAAAGCCTCAATATCTAAACTCTGAATAGTTATTTTTATTTCTTCGATTTTTCCTTTACCAACATAAGTTGAGGGATTTATATAATTTAGATTTTGCGTTATAACATCAACAATCTCCACATCACAAGCCAAACATAAGTTCTTTAATTCTTCAATCTCATCAAGGAAAACATAATCTTCACTTAAAGTATTAACGCCAATGATGATAGCTTTTTCCATGGTGGATTACCTCTTTTCCATCAATATTATACGATTCACAATAAAAATAGTCAACGAATATCGTTTCAACAACCTTTTCACTCTTCAAAAAATCTTTGTTGTTAAATTGACCATTTTTTTGGTTGGTTACCTATACATCAATCATATAATTTTGATAAACTTTCCCGTTGTTTTTCAAAGAAAAAAGATCTCGATTTGAGATCTTTATAAACCACATTTTAGTTGAGCATTGCAGTTAGTACAGGTATTACAACCACCAATGTCTTCAACAACTCCTTGAAGGCAAATTGGACAAGTATCTCCTACTTCAACACCAATGTTACGATTAGCTTTCGTGGTGGTAGGATTGATTTCATCCTTTCCTCTTTCCACTTTATTTTCTTGAATTTCAATACCCAAATCTGAAAGTTCAACTTGTTTTGGAAGAGTGTCTTCTTTCTTCAAGGTTAAGACTTGAGTGTCACGACTACCATCAACATAAACGGTTCCACCTTTTGCTTTTCCTTTATATAAGCGCATATACAATTTTTCAACATCTTCCACTGTATATCCTTTTGGTGCATTAACAGTTTTGGAAATAGAAGAGTCAACCCAGCGTTGAATGACACATTGTACATCAGCATGTTCTTCCGCAGATAATTCCATTGCGGAAATAAAGATATCTGGTAGATTATTGATATCACACTCAGGATGAAGTTTAATATAATTATCAACAATTGGAGCATTTACTTCCATAAATTTACCTAAACGACCACTACGGTAATATTTAAAAGCGAAGTATGGTTCAAGACCAGTTGACACACCAACCATGGTTCCTGTAGAACCCGTTGGAGCAATTGTCAATAAGTGTGAGTTTCTAATACCATATTTTAGAATGTCTTCTCTTATTTGAGTAGGCATTTTCTTCATATAGCCACTCTCGATAAATTTTGCGCGTGAGCCATATTGGTCAAGGAACGGGAAACTTCCCTTTTCTTTGGCAAGATTAATAGAAGCATTGTAGGCGTTAGTTGCTACAAATTCAAACAATTTATCAACAAAGCGATTGGCTTTTTTACTGCCATAGCGTAAATCGCAGTAGATAATTAAGTCGTGTAATCCCATAACGCCAAGACCGATTCTTCGCTCTCCTAAAGCTTGGATTTTATTTTCTTCTAAAAAGTAAGTAGTACGATCAATAACATTATCTTGTAGTCTTATTGCCACATCAATTGTCTTCTTTAATTTTTCCCAATTAACATTTTTTGCTTTGTGATCGGCCATATTTGCAAGATTGATTGCTGCTAAGTTACAAACAGAATATGGTGCAAGAGGTTGTTCTCCACAAGGGTTGGTACATACCACTTGTTGACCATAAGCTTTAGCGTTGGTCATGTCATTAGCATTGTCGATAAAGAAAATTCCCGGTTCAGCTGAATAGGTAGCGCAAATATTAATCAGATTCCACAATTCTTTAGCTTTAAAGGTTTTATATACCTTAACACCATATCCCATTTTTTCCCATACACGGACATCACCAACATCCGCCCATTTTTGATTATAGGCTTCTTTTTGGCCAGGATTATAGTTATCAATATCAGGGAATTTTAATTGATATTCTAAGTCATTCTCAACGGCGTACATAAATTCTTTCGTAATCGCTACTGAGATGTTGGCACCAGAAAGAAAATCAGGATTATTTACTTGATATTTACCACCAACAGATAAGATTTCTCGTGCTCTTTCTAAAGTTGCTTTACTTACAGTGCCAGGATGAGTACCTTCTATATCGATTAAAGCTTCATATATTTCTGTTTCTTCATTGGTAAGAGGAATAAATTTAAGTTTGTTCTTTGCTTCGCGGATAATATCTTCATCGGTAAGATTGTTGAGTAAAAATTGCAAGATTTTAGGATTTTGCATTTTACTAATGATGAATTCGATAATATCTGGATGCCAATCTGCCAGCATAATCATTTGAGCTCCTCGTCGAGAGCCCCCTTGTTCTACTAGATGAGTTAATTCAGATAAATCATGTAACCAACTTACAGCACCACTTGATTTACCATTCACTCCTTTTGCCAGCGAATTTTTAGGTCTCAATGTTGAACCGTTCGTACCAACTCCCCCACCACGAGACATGATTTCCATAACTTGTTGGCGGTGAATACTAATTCCGCCTCGTGAGTCATGAATAAAAGGCATAACAAAACAATTGAAATAGGTAACGGCACTATTTGAACCAGCACCAAACAAAACCCTTCCTGCAGGAACAAGATTTAATTCCGAAAGCTCATGATAAAAGTCGGTTACGACTTCTAGTTTTTCCCCTTGACCTAAGTTATTTGCTACTCGATGACAAATTTGTTCAAAGAATAACTCCAGAGGTTTATCTACTTCGTTTAGGTGACGTTTAATGATTCCTTTTTCATCGATATCGAGGCACATTGCTGCATATTCTTGTTCAACCTCTATATACAAACAACCAGATTCAAAATCGATTTCGCGAATATAACCAATTCCTCTAGTTGGAAATTTCGGATCATCCTTTATGATGCAAATAACAACATCACCAATTCCTATTGTACTATGATTGATATCTTTTTGAGAATAACGATCCAGTAAAACTAAACGAGATACACCAGTAAAGGTCATGTGCATTTTCTCTTTATCAATCAAAAATAAATGGGGAAAAAAATTTCGAATGTCATTATTTAGTTTTTCAATAATGTGGTCATCATAGAAAACCCTATCTAAAGTGTTCATAACAAAAATCCTTTCTAAAAAAAATGGTTATCTAATTATACTATGAAAGACGATAAAATAAAAGAAGAAAAAAATGAAAATATTTGCGATATTTTTTCATTGAAAATATTCATTAAAAAACTGAAAAACTTAATTTCAAAATACTATATTACTTTTTTGTTTTTTTTGATATAATAATAACGAGGTAATGAATATGACTAGAGATACTGCTACCAATTTAAGACTATCATCTAAAAATTTACATCTAAAAAGTATATTTAGTGCAGACGCTTATCTTGAATTAGGCAATTTAGATTATCAAGTTCTTGAAAAACTGCTTAATTATGAAATGATTAACATAAATGATATTGTTGATTTTTCTATTCAAAATATGGGTATTGGGCGAATGAACATTCAAAACAAAGATTTAAGCAATAAGATGCCCTATCTGTTTTTTAAAAATATTGTTGATAAGGATAAATTAAAACAATTGATTATTAGTTATGGAATTCTAACATATACAAACAATGATAACAAAGAAGTATTTATGCCGATTGTTTTAATTCCTGTTGATTTGTTTGTTGTTTCTGAAAACATCTACTTTCAATTGGTTAATTCGCCAATTGAAAATCCATTATTATTGTCTACCTTGACTGAAGTTACAAAGAGTAGTATTTTATGGGGAAACAAATTAGACAGCGTTTATGCAATTGACCAATTCTGTATGAGTTTTGCCAACAATGAAGGATTCAGCATTCGCTTGGAGAATTATCTAACCTATGGAAATATCAGGAAGAAAGATGTATTAATTGATTTTTCAAAATTGGAGAGGAACAAGGAAATAGAAAACAAGTTATCGGACAAATTATATTCAGCTGATTTAGCCGATTGCTATTATTCTTTGCCACTCAACAAAACACAACGAGAAATTTTAATCAATGCTGTTTTAGGGAAAAGTTTTTCTATTGTTGGGCGACTTGGTACGGGGAAAACAACGGTTTTGAAAGACGTAATGATTAATGCAGTAAATCAAGGAAAACGGGTTTTGTTTATTTCCGATATGATAGAAACATTAACGGATATTCTTGATTATATGAAACAAATAAATATGGAAAATTATGTTGCAGATTTGTCAATACCATTTACAAACTTGCTGACTAACACTGTAGATATTATTTCCCGCAATTATTCTTCACCAAAAGAGTTGAAGGATGATTTATTTGAGCGTTATCAAAAATTAAATGAATACGAAACAGCGATGAATGGAAGGATAGCTAATTTTCAGTATTTAGAAGTAGTTGATGAACTGTTGAAATTCCGTGATCCATCAACAGAAAAAATAGAAATCGACAAACTTGAAGATTTATATAAACATGAATACTTTACGATTAAAACGAGTTTAGAAAAGATTCAAGGTGCATTATTAAAAATGGATAACTTTAAAGAAAGCATATGGAAAGAAATCCCAGTTTTAAATAATGTTAAATATCCTAATCAAATTATTACCTTGATATATCAAATTAATCGGTGCTTTAGAACTTTCTTGGAAGAGAAGAATTATTTTGAAACCAATTTTGGGATAAAAAAGATCGAAAATTATGCGATGTTGAAGAATGTTTTATATCATTTAGAAAATTTAGATATTGCATTAGTACCAAAAAGTTGGGTAGAAGAATCCTTGAAAGGATTTAAAGAAGCTCAAACAGAATATAAAAACCTTAAAAACGAAATTAATAAAATCCAAGAAATCAACAATTATTGTAATCAGCGTTATACTAACCTAGATTCAATCAATATTGAAGATGAAATAGCGGTGGTTTTTCAGAAATATTTCAAACAAAATGATTTTTCTAGTATTGATAGTTTAAATGCTAATCGTAAAAAAGTAACAATTAAGATTAACAAAGGGGCAATTCAAAAAGAAATCTTTTTAAAGACTCTAGAAAAAATCTTTGCTTTTTCTGATTGGGAATTTTGGGCAATAGATGAAGGATTAGAAGAAATCATAAAATTTATTAATTATGTTAGTACACATAAAATTAATCGTAAATTAGTGAATATAGTAGTAAATAATCAACAAGATTCATTTACTAATAAGCTGAATAAAGTTACAGTAGAAATCGATGAACTTATAACAATCGTTAATAATTTCCGAGGAAAATATCCAAAATTAACGATTAAAGAGAGCTTAATAATTTTGAAAAATATCAAAGAAATAAAGAAAATCGATTCGAATGTAGCCAAGAATAAGGCGTTAAACAGCATACGTAAAAAGTATAATAAAGTTAAGATTGATGATTTTGTTCTTGAAATGGAACAAAACATTGCCGCTTCTCATCGTTTGAAAGTCTTGAAAGAGCAATATTTCAATCTAACGAAAGTGAAATATGACGCTAATAATGATTTGTTAGGAGAACTTGATACACTGAAAGAGTATTTTTCTAACATCACTCGCTATGAATATCGGGGAATTATTACCAAGATGTTTTATCGTTTGACAGACAAAGAGATCATGGCAACAGAAGAGTACGATAAAGTTTTAAAAACATTATTAATGTATAAGAAAGCATATTTGGAATTATTCGATTTAATAGAAGATTTATCAAAATATGATTTGATGATACAAGGGAATAATACTTACGAAAAAATACTTAATCTCGATAATATCTTCAAGTACATTCAGGATTTATATTCTTCAAATGATCGTATGTTATCGGTTATTAGAGCCAGTGAGCAAGATTATATTAAAGCGGAAACATACTTGGATATTCGCGATATGTTGCGTGAGAAAAACAAAAAAATTGATGATTTAAAAGATAATGAAAAGTATAAAAGACTTTTTGGAGTTTTATACAACAATGAGAAAACAGTTGTTTCATCAATTTCTAAAATAATGCAAAATTTCGAAGCTTACGTGGATTGTTTCAAAAACCTTAGCTTTTTTGTAAATAGTTTTCATCCAAAACGACATGCTTTACTTATAACACATATTACTACATGTAAAGAGATTGGTAATGCTTTAATCGAAACATTTAAAATGTATTGTAAGATTTTTAAGGATGGAATTTCTCGTTACTATTACAATGATTTTGAAGAAACACTAGAGTATACCACTAAACTATTAAACTCAAAAGATGAATTACTCAATTATTTAACAATAACAGAAGGCCTTGGTGTTTTAAATAAATATAAACTGGGGAAATTGATTAAATATATTATTACAACGAAAAGAAAAGATAAAATTGTAGCTGATTTTTGCTCTATTTATTTAAATGAATTAAATAATAGATATTTGACTAATCACCAAATTTTGTCAGAAATTCGTGATATTAACGTTTATTTACAAGAAATTAATCAACTTGAAACAAGTATTATCGCACAAGAAAGTAAAAATGTTTTAAACGATATCCGAAAATTTAGTTTTCATCGTGTGAATTTAAGTGGCTTAAAGCATTTAGATTATCAAAATTACATTCGCCGAACAAAAGGGGTAAAGCATATCTTTCTTGGCAGTACCAAATTAATCGAAAAATATATTAACGTAGATGATTTCGATTTGATTATTGTTGATGATGCTCATATTCCAAGTTCTAATCTTCAGTTTTTATCACAAACAAAAGCGCAGCTTATTATCTCTGGAGAGTATCAATTACACGAATCTATTTCCAATAATTTGATTTCTATTATTAAAAACACACAAAAGTTTTATCTTGATTATCGTTATTCTTTAACGCCAAAGGGATTAATTCATTTTATGAAAGGGCAAAGAGGTCTTTTCCCTAACACCTATTCGGCGAATATGGGCCTTATGATTATTGAGAAAAACATAAACGACTATATTTTAGAATTGTTGGGAAACGATGAAAACGTAAAGATTAATTACTTTATTAAGAATTTGGGGAAACAACAATCTACTTATCAAGAAATATCTAAAATGCTTAATAAGAAGAACTACAATTTCATACAAATCAATCATTTTTTCAAAAACAACATTAATATTTGTGATCTTGCCAATGGATATCTTATCGATGCGGACTACAACATCATCGATTATGAAGATTACTATATGGTTGATATTGATTATATTTATGATAATATGTTAGATAATTTATTGTTGTGCAAGAAAAAGGTTATTATTTATGACAAAAACAAAATTTTACAAGAAGAGCAGGATTTTAAATTTGCTGCTGGTCTAAAAGATATTTTAGATGGATATGACCAAATTTTTTCAGAAAACTTCAGCGATACTAGCAAAGAATTACTAGCACAAGAAATAAAAAACTATGGTTATCAGGTTTATGTAAACAACGATAATGTAAATTTAATCTTAGAAAAGGATGATATTTTATATGGCGTTCTCATTTTATTTGATGAGATTAATCGAATAGAAATCATGAATATTTATCGTGATAAATATTATGCGAATGTTGAAAATGGTTGGAAAATAGTAGTTATTGAAAAAACCACCTTGATTAAAGGGTTGGATTATACGGCAAAAAAAATTGTTGAGGCTATTAGTAATGATTAAACGCGGTGATAAAAAGAAATTCAAGGAATTTGTTGATACGGTTAAACAAGATCCTCATCGGTATTTTTATATTAAAAGTACCTTAGCCAAATTAAAAGAAGAAAATATTGATGTCAGTACACAGGGGTACTTGGGTCAAACCTTACTTCATGTTGCTTTGAAACTAAACGATATTAAACTATTCAATTTATTTATTAAAGCAGGAGTAAATATGAATATTGCCAATGAGTATGGCGATACTCCGCTACATAAAGCGGTTAATGAAGGGAAACTAAAATTTATCAGGAGTTTGGTAAATAGCGGGTGTGATTTGAATGTTGGTGCATCTCAAGAACAGACTCCGCTTCATTTAGCAGCTTTAAATGGTAATATTGAAATAGTTAAGTATTTAGTAGAGCATGGGGCTGATGTTAATATGTTGGATGAGGTTAATTGCTTACCTATTGATTATGCAATTGAGGAAAAAGATGAAAAGATGATTCGATATCTTATGAGTAAACAAGAATTAGATCAGGAAAGAAAAAATCAAATAGATTTGATGTTAAGCGGAGAAGGTGAAAAAGATGTTTGATAATTTTATTGATATTTTATCAGAATATACTGACAAATTTAGTCTTTTGGGGATTGTTAGAGCGGTAACCGATTTATTGTTAGTAGTGGGTGTATTAATAGCCTTATATTTTTTAATTAAAAAACGAATAAAACCAAAAAAATTTCTTCTTGCCCTTTTAATTTTATTATTGATTTACTTGTTAACGATTTTATTTGATTTAAAAATGATTAAGGCAATCATTAAAGTTTTCGCTTTTTGGATGATTGGAGTCTTTATTATTATTTATGGTCAAGAAATTAGAAATATATGGGAAGAAGTTTTTGTGAAGTCAAAAGTAGATAATGCATTTTCATCTGCTCAAGAAAAACAAATTATTATTAATACCATTAGTCAAACGGTAGATTATTTATCTAAACGTCATATTGGAGCATTGATAACCTTTGAAAGAGAAGATAGTTTAAATACTTTTATTGAAAAAGCAATTCCAATTAATGGTGTGATTACTCAAGAACTCTTAACAACTATATTTACTCCGGGAACTGCTTGCCATGATGGGGCAATCATTATCCGCAAAAACAGGATTATGTGTGCTGGAGCATATTTCCCCTCTACAGATAAATACGATATCCCGAAATCTTTTGGAACTCGTCATCGTGCAGCTATTGGAATCAGTGAAAAATATGATGCATTAACCATTGTTGTTTCTGAAGAAACAGGGAATGTATCAGTTACCATTTCTGGAGTTATTAATTTAGAATTGACAAACGAAAGGTTGCGGGAAATACTTGATCAGTATTTGGCAATCAAGTGATGATAGATTTAAGGGAAACCTTAAATCTTTTTTTTTCAAAGAAAATATAGTTATTTCCATAAACAACATTTGTTTTATTAGAAAAACATGGTATAATAATATAAAAGGAAGAGGAAACTTATGAGAATAGCTTTAATTGCCCATGATAAGAAAAAACCGGATATGCTCGCTTTCGCAAAAGCAAACGAGGAATATTTAAGCCGTCATACTCTATATGCAACGGGAACAACAGGAAAACTAATCATGGAACATACTAATTTAAAAATACATTGTCACAAATCAGGGCCGCTTGGTGGTGATCAAGAAATAGGGGCACGGATTGCCAAAGGGGAAGTCGATCTTGTTTTTTTCTTCCGCGATCCATTGACAGCCCAACCACATGAGCCAGATGTCTCTGCTTTGTTGCGGCTATGTGATGTTTATGAAATTCCTTTAGCGACAAACAAAAAAACAGCGGCTTTGATCGTTGGATTGGAGGGAAAACCATGTTAGAAAATATCATAAATTTTATTATCCAAAAGCAAAATGATATTGCTATTTTAGGATTTACAATTTTAGGTCTATTATATATATCGACGATTGTGATTTTTAAAAAAGTCCCAATCATTGAGACATTGATAATTTTACTATCGATAGGTCTATTCTTTTTCACAAAATATTTGACCAGAGAATTAATCATAACATTGTTAGGAATTAATTTGATCGTTTGGACAGTGGCTGAACTAATTTTTGCGTGTTTATTATTATATGTTATTATTTTAATAAGAGCATTAAAATATAAAAACAAAATGAAATTTTATCAACTTACGCCATCCAATATTGAAAGCAACATCTATGCTTATTTTGATAAAAGATCGAAACTATTGATGTTTACGGATCAGTTTTATGATATCTTACCTAAAGATTATCAAAACAAGAAAAGATGGCATCGTCTTGTAAAGAACATTATTTGCGATGGAGAAAAAATGTCATATAAGAAGTTTATGAACCATTTGCGAGAGTTTGGTGAAAAGACATTCAATATTGAAATCGTATTTAGCGATTTTGCTTCGGTAAAAGAAGAAGTAGTAAAATCAATGATTACTGAGAATGGAAAACTACGAGGATATTTACTATATAATCAAAAGTTAACACCAAGCCAATTGTATAAAGATACTGTTGTAAAAGAATATGCTTCTCATATGTTTAATTTCTTTGATTCGTTAAATGAACCGTTGGCCTATTTTGATAGTGCAAATAATCATTATATTCTTACTGAGGCAATGAAAAAAACCATCGGTATCAATGAGGATGTTATTACGGGAGAAAACTTGTTGAATTATATTGTTGAGGAAGATGTTGCTAGTTATAAACGAATGTTAACTCAAAAAGAAGGAAGCAACAAGTATTATTATCGTTTAAAGACAGTGAATGGAATTGAGTGGTTCGAAGAAACGAGAACCTTTGAAGGAATATATGTCTATAACATCATTCATTGGGCAAAATTTATACCGCGACAAATGAAATACTTGCCAAGGGAAGCTTTAGAAAATGAAATTAAACTCAATCAAGATAGTAAACGCAATTTTGTTTTGGTGTTTATGACATTAAAAAAGATTGCTGGTTACGCTGAAAAATTGGGTAAAGATGTCGCTAATGTATTAACTGATCGCTACTTTGCTCAATTAACATCAACGAGATTGAATCAGACCCGTGTATATAAACTGTCTAATGTTGATTATTGTTTACTGTTTACAGGAACTGCGGATTATGAAAGAATTGTTAGTGAAATTAATAGCAATGTCTCTGATTTGTTGAGTATGCAGATTGTTTTTAATGGAAATAAATATCAGATGACCAATGCATTGGGAATTGTAAAGAGTGAAAGCATCCTTAATCCAAGTCCAGAGCGATTTATTGTTGCTGGTTATGAAGCATTATCCTATGCAACAAATCCTGATTATGGTAGACCTTTCAGTATTTATCGAGAAAAACGGGAAGAGCGTCCCAATTATCAATTCGATAAATATCGTGTAGATATCAATAACGAGTTTTTATATGACAAGCGAAAAATTTGAAGCAATCATTTTAATCGCGGGTAATAGTTCTCGATTACAACTTTCGTACAATAAAAATTTTCATACTATTAATGGAAAACCTGTTTTTCGCTATTCACTAGATGAATTTTTAAAAGTGCCACAATGTGATAAAATCATTCTTGTTTATCGAGAAGGTGAAAGGGAAATAGTTGAGAGGTATACCTATGATATTCCTCAAACAAAATTGAAATTGGTGGTTGGTGGAGCAACTAGACAGGATAGTGTTTATCAAGGGTTGCTTGCGGCGACGAGCAATTTGGTTTTAATTCATGATGGAGCCCGACCGATGATAAGAAGGACGGATATCCATGCTATCTATCAAGAACTAATAAAGGGTAATCCTTGTTGTTTAGGATATAAGGCGCAAGATACCATTAAAGAAATGGAAAAAGGAAAATTGACAACTTTAGATCGCCAGAAATT